>JBDTWP010000060.1:0-22906 GCA_040006615.1 Ferruginibacter sp. | reverse complement strand
GTATTTATCACGATCAGCAAAATAATAGCTGTATCGTTTTACCGGTATTAAAATAAAGTACTAACGGTTTTAACCAATCAGAATCTCATAATACCTGTGATAAATTTCTTCCGGATGCTGAATTACAATCATCACAACTTTAAAATCTTTTTTAATTGTTTTTCCATTTCCCCGGCTATCCGCGTAAAACCCAAATCTGTCAGGTGTGTGCCATCAACAGTGGCTTCACCGTCAGTGCCGATTAAATTTTCAGCAGGCAGATAATAAATATCCTTCATGCCCCCTTTTTTAAGCGTTACAAATGCATTTTTAAATGCCTGGTTAATGCTGTCTATTGATTGCCCGACAATTCTGTTAAACCTTCCATGGGGAAATAAGAGGTGTCCGACAAGGAGAATCGGAACACCCGGAGCTTTTTGCCTGAGGTTATTTATGAATGGTATTGTTCTTTCGATGGCAAGCCGGGGACTAAGATTACCACCGCAATCAATCACATAACAGGATGCACTTATTTCTCCCATTATATCTCCAAGCTCTTTTTCAAGAATACCATTACCGCTAAACCCAAGGTTAATGGTTTCTATGTTCAGGTGTCTTTCAATAAGTGACGTATAAGCCATTCCGGAACGCATGGCAGCTGCGCCCTGGGTGATACTGGTGCCATAAAAAACAATGGGTTTTAAATTTCGAAACCCACTTTCCCCGGGTTTATTGACCAAAGCCCCCGGTTCCACACCGATAAAAATTGAATCAACCGTTTGATACATGGGAAGATAAAGCATAAAATCTTTCATAGTGCTGTCCATTCCTCTTACTATCGTTGCCTGGTTATATTCCTCGTCGTAAGGTTTGCCAACTCCCGCATAAAACCATTTACCATCCTGCATGCAATAAAGATCAACGCCTTTTACAAGCGTTTCTGCTACATGAGGGTAGGGAGAATTTTTACCTGTTTTCCATTTTAAATCTATTACGGAGGAGTTGCTGGTAAATCGTATTGCAATTCCTGAAGAATGTTGACTTAAATTCCATACATCCGGCCTTATTTTTTGTTTATATTCCAGGGGCAATCTTGTGTATCCCGTATTTTGAAATCCCCGGCCAATTATTAAGAATTCTTTGGCGTCATGATATTCAAATGGAGTTTGCGCATGAAGTTTATTTATATGAAGAAAAAACCCATTCAACATTAGGATTATAATAACGGATAATTTGGGTGCATTCCAAATTGACCCTGGTTGGTGTACCCACCAACCAGGGTTAGCCGCCGTGGTCGGTGTCTTAACCGACCACAGCTGCAAAACAGAAGCGACAATTTGGAATCCACCTGTTAATCGTAATCCCTTTAACATTTTTGAGATATTTTAATTTTAATTATTTCGTAGAGTTTGACCGCATCCCAATTCCTTCAGCTAATGGTGTCTTTAAAATTTGCCCTTGCGGATCTATGATTGCGAAAATCCTTCTAAATTCAATACACTTTTTTATCCAGTTGCACAGCAATAACTGTAACTTCCGGATGTTGTGCCCGGTCAATCCCGGATACGGTGATCTCATGCTGATTGTTTTGTGAAAATTTCAGTGGCTTTTTATCATACACATTATAAGCCCTAACCACATTCCTGGTATCCACAGAAGGTAAGGTAATAGTACTACCCTCGTAATCCCTGTATATATATATATAAATTGTTTTATCATTATAACAATAACCATATTGTCCATCCTCCGGATTCCAGGGTCCGCCTCTTGTTCCGTACACAGCCTCACCTACCTTACTTAGCCATCCTCCTATTTCTCTTAATACATTGGCTTCCGCAACGGGAATAACCCCATGGCGGTCGGGCCCCACATTTACGAGCAATGACATATTGCGGATAATACAGTCGGAAAGTATCCGCTCCAACCTATCTGCAGAAATCAGTTCTTTAGGGTCCTCCCCAATTTTTTCATAACCCCAGGCATCACCCAAAACAGAAAGGCATTTTTCATAGATCTCCTTTGTTCTTACCGGCCCGGTAATCGGTGAAGAACCTTCCTCCGACATATAATCGCCGACCCATCCTGATCGCGGATTGACCAGGATATCGGGTTGATATTTCCGGATCATTCCCATGAGACCCATTGGCTTACCCGTGCTTTTCTCCACTTCCAAAAATGTCGGATCAACTGGCCAGCGATTATCCGGGCTTCTGTATTTACCTGATTCCCAGAAAAAAGCGGCATCAGCATTATCATTTTTCTCGGCCAGCCACCCCCCATCCCAAAATATCTGGTCAATTTTGCCATACCTGGTCATCAGTTCCCTTGTTTGATAATACAGCTCCTCTTTCATGATCCGGGCGTTTTCCTTGTTTCCCGGAACTGATTTATAGCCCCATTTGTTATCTGCTTTAAAATAAGGACTGCTGGCTGATCCTTCAATATCATAATAACCCGGGTAACGCCAGTTGATCAGTGTTTTATAAATTCCCACTCTTAAACCCGCTTTTCTGCAGGCATTAATATATTCCTTCACCAGGTCTCTCCCCAGGGTTTGCTTTGCAGTAAAGGCATTTGGATATTTACTCTCGAATAATGCAAAACCATCGTGATGCATTGCAGTCAGGTTCATATATTTCATCCCCGCATCTCTGGCCAATTGAGCCCATTCATCCGGGCGAAATTGATTGGCTGTAAATTGCTCTTCGCCACTTTCGGGATATGCAAGCTTGCGGTATTCTGCAATCGGCACCTTGCCCCAATTCATATACCATTCGCCCTGTGCGTGACCTGAATATAAACCCCAATGTATAAATAACCCGAATTTCCCATCCTGCAACCATTTCAGTTTTTCATTGGGTTGCTGCCTTAATCCAAGGTCCGTAACCGGCACTCTTCCGGGTAAAGGTTTGATTCCGCTTTGTTTTACAAAAGATTTGGGACCCAAATATTCTACCTTGATATCATCTGCCCACGCAGTTTTGCTCAGGCTGTTTCCGGGATGATAAATTTCAATTTGTACAGAAGTATCAGCGGGACCTGAATAAAATTCCTGTTCAGCATAGCTCCAGCTTACTAAAGCAATGGCAACACTGCTTCTTTTACCTGATTTATTTGTTCCTAATTCCAGCGTTTCTGCCCCGCTGGATGTTTTCAGGTACCCGGAAACTTTATACCTGGAATTGCGTCTTACAGAAATAGTTTGCGATATCCGGTCACCACCCTTCCTTATTTCAAGTGCATAAGTCCCTGAATGTACATCAGTAGAAGTAACTTCGATCGGATCCATTCCGTTTGACCATGGCTTCGCTGATCCTGTTTCAAAATCACCATTCTCCAAAATATTTTTGGCTTGAGCCATCAATTCTGAGCAACTAAGAAAGAACATGCAAAAAAGAATAAGAATATTTTTTCCGGTTATCATTTTAATAAATTTTTAGAATGTGTCAGAATAAACAAGAAAGGATAAATCATTTTCCCTGCTTTCTTTGTGCCTGGATACACCTGGTAATAGTTCCTATTGGTGCCAGCAAGTATAATGGTCAGGGAAAAATAATTAATCGCCTCATATTGATTTAGATTTTTTTAGAGATAATTTCTCTTTTAAATACAAAAATTGTTTTGAAGTTATTTCCCCTTCTTCTTGAAAATAGCTTGCCCGCTTCTCATTTTGCCCGGCAGATAATTGACAACAGATTCCGTAAGGTCCCCCGGTGCAGAAGACGTAAGGGGAGAAACTACGCCTCATATCTTCCATGCTCTAACTCCGCTACCGGCAACATGTAGTCAAACCAACACCAGTAAGTTTATTTAAAAGTGCTTCGCATGATTCCGTACTCTATCATTTGTATCCCACCCGGCATATCACTTTATTCCTATCCATCGCAACATAGCTTACCCACGCCCAAACAAACTTACAGTACGACCTGGTATTTGAAATTTTCATTTAGAAAAGCGGTTTATAAAAGAGGCATTAAATCGGGAGTGTGTTGGTTTATAATTGCTCAATGTAACTCATATTTATTTTCCTGCGAAATAAAATAACTAAATTATCTACTAACTTTGACCGGATCGAACCGGATTATGCTGCATAAAAAAAATAATAAGACAAACTGTTTCTCGTTTTCAGTAGATCAGGAAACTCCTGCCTTTATTATTGCCGGACCTGAAAAGCAGGTATCAATATAGAGCAAAATCCTACGGGACAAGCATTACACAGCTTTCACATCGCTTTAACCGGTTTTCATAATTGTTGTATCAGGTGATTTTCACCTCCGTCCTGGTAAATAAATAACTCGCTTTTGAGTGGCGTACCCGGAAATTGTCAATTTCGCAAATAAAATATAAAAGCTGTGTTTTGAGTGGCGTACCCGTAAATTTCTTCATAATGAAAATAAAATATAAAACCATTGATCTTGAGTGGCGTACCCGGAAATTAGCAATTATTGAAAATAAAATGGTATATTTAAACCCCCGGCCATATTAAAGGAAACAAATAGTAGTTTCAATATGAACAACCCACCTATCAAAATTCAAAATGAAAAACAAAAAGGCAACGGAACTTTCCGGTATTAAAGAAATTGCAAGAAGAGCCCGCGTGTCGATCGCAACGGTTGACAGGGTTATTCATAAAAGACCCGGGGTTTCTTCCAAAACCCGCGACAAAATAAACCGGATCATCTTTGAGATGAATTACCAGCCTAATTTACTTGCCCGCAGGCTGGCTTCCCGGAAAATTATCCGGATTGCTACTTTAATACCACAGGTTTCTGCAGAAACAAGTTTTTGGGAAGCACCACTAAGTGGTATATATCAGGCAGAATTAGAAATCATACGATATGGGATCAAAATAGAAAAATACTTTTTTGATCAGCATGACCAAAAATCCTTTCTGAAATACGCCAGGGTAATATTAAAAAGCAAGCCGGATGGGGTTTTGCTGGCTCCATCTCTTATAGAAGAATCTATTCAATTTACGAACAGTTGCAAAAAACTTAACATCCCCTTTGTATTCATAAATTCTGATATTCCCAATCAGGGAAGCTTATGCTATATAGGCCCTAATCTCTATCAAAGCGGATACCTCGCCGCAGATCTTGTAAGCTATTTAATTAATAAGAATGATAAAATATTGATAGTAAATATTTCTAAGGAAATGGAAAACCATCATCATCTCCTCAGAAAAGAAGAAGGTTTCAGGGCATATTTTAAAAATCACAAAAAAACCTACAGGATAGTAAAGATTGATATAAAAGGAATAGATTCCCCCTCCATTAAAAAAGGGATTTCCGGAATATTGGCCAAACATAAGGATTGCAAAGTGATATTCGTAACCAATTCAAGGGTATCTCACGTAGCTAATTACCTGGAAAAATCAGGTAAAGATATTTTATTGATTGGCTATGATTTCCTCAAAGAAAATATTAATTACCTGGATAAAGGGGTCATTAATTTTTTAATATGCCAGAAACCCGAGAAGCAGGCCTATCTGGGAATCATGGCTCTTTATAAGCATTTGTTGCTTTCCAAAACTGTGGAAGAAATTTATTTTATGCCCATTGATATTATTACCAAAGAAAATTATTCATTCTATGGCAATTAAATGCCTGGCTTTCTGCGCATCACCTGCCTCATATCCAATCTAAATATTATGTGTATATATTTATATACCATTTAAAAAAATTCATCGGCCACCCTAATAAATTCGGGTACGTACACGGAATTTCGTAATTTTATGGGTTGCAATGCTCCCGGGCAAATTGTACTGGCAGATTTAAACGACCAAATGCCGGAGCCTGCTTCAACAGAATTAATAAACGATGAACCTGGATTTCCCTGGTCTGTATATTCTTATAAACAAGTGCCGGGAAATATTAGGATTTTAAAAAAATGGATGGCCTTGATTCAATGATCAATGGGAGTTTTGAATAATAAATACCAATACTTTAAATCGGGGCATTCACTATAATAATACTTATTGCTATATAAAATATTTTCTTTGAATTCATAACTAAATTTTTACAAATGACTAATAATACGCTCTCGCGCAGAAAATTTTTAACATCAGGAGCTATAGCAGTTACCGGATTTTCTGCTCTTGGCTTTACCTCTTTAGGATTGGCATCTTTTAAAAATGATATGGTAAGGGTGGGAATAATCGGTACAGGCTCGAGAGGTGCCGGCCTGGCTTCACTTATAAAAGAAATTCAGGGAATGGAATTAGTTGCCTGCTGTGATATTATACCTGAACACCTGCAAAACGGAATGAACCTGGCAGCAAAAGGAGCAAAAGCGTATACAGATTATAGAAAGTTACTGGAAGATAATAAAATAGACGCTGTAATCATTGCTGTTCCGCTCTATTTACATTACCCAATAGCAGTAGACGCACTGGACGCAGGTAAGCATGTTTACCTGGAGAAGTCAATGACTTATGATATTCCACAGGCCATTGACCTGGTAAAAAAAGTCAGGAATTCCAAACTGGTTTTCCAGGTTGGGTTTCAATACAGGTACTATGCACTCATACACAGAGTAAAAGAATTCCTCTCAGAAAATTGGTTAGGAAAGATTACTCATTTCGAGTGTCAGTACAACCGGAATTCAGATTGGAAATTTCCTGTAAAAGATCCAAAACTGGAGCTTGCAATTAATTGGCGAATGTACAGGAAGTATTGCGGTGGTCCGCTGTCCGAATTATGCGCACATCAAATTGATGTCGTAAATTTCTTACTCGAAAGTCATCCTGTAAAGGTTTGCGGATCTGGAGGAATAAATTATTGGAAAGACGAAAGAGATACTTATGACCATATCAGGACTATTTATGAATATCCTGGCGGCATTCAATCCAGTGTTACTTCATTGCTCTCCAATGCATACAATGGTTACAATATCCGGATCCTGGGTGATGAAGCTACATTGGAAATACAAACAGAACACGCTTTTATTTATAGGGAACCAGTTGAACCCCTGAAAGGAACGGTAGACGGAGTAACCAGCGCTACTAAAGCCTTAGGCACTGATGGTAAAGGGATTGAACTCATTTTTCATAAAGAAGGGGAAAAAATGCTTGAGGCCTCCACTTATTCCCTGCTTGATTTTATTGAGTGTATTCACCTAAAGAAAAAACCAGTTTCGAATGTAGAATCCGGCCGTGATACCTCTATTGCTGTACATATGGGTAACGCGGCGGCCGATTCAGAAACTTCCCAGGTATGGCAACCAGCGTATTCAATATAACAACCGCTTCCTGGACGGAAATATGATCAACCCCAAATTAAATTACCCGATATAAAGCATAATAGTTATCAAACTAACTTCGATAGAAAGAAAATTCTGAACCGTTACCCGTCATTGGATCGGGAATAATCACCGCTTCTCTGATCGTTTAAAACTGTTGCCCAGGCTGAAAAAAGATATGAAAATATTTAAGAAAAGGCGGGCAATTATGATTGCAGCAAATTTATTATACAATGATACGTGATCCTATACTGATAAAATTATTATTTCATAAAATAAGGAAATTGCACCTGTGGCTATATTCAACTTTATTTTTCTTTTCGTTACTGTTCATGTCTCTAAGTAAAATATCAGGCAAATCCTTCCAACGGATAGAATTGTCAGGCCTGGCACAAGGAACCAGTTGGCATATAACTTATTATGCAGCAGATAGCCTGGTAACAAAAAAACAGGTTGACAGTATCTTGCTGGTCATTGATAGTTCACTTTCCGTTTACAAACCTTATTCCCGTATTGTTGAATTTAATAAAAGTCAAACTGGAATTATAATAGATGAACATTTTAGAAAAGTTGTTGAAAAATCATTGGATACCTACCGCCAAACCATTGGTCTTTTTGATATTACAGTATTTCCATTGGTAGAAGCCTGGGGATTTGGTTCAAAACCATTGCAGGATATTCCCGACTCGGCAACTATCAGCTTATTGATGGCCTGTGTAAGCTCCGCCTATCTGCAACTCAGGACCGATACCCTGTTGAAATTAAAACCTTGTGTGAAAATTGATGTAAACGGAATCGCACAGGGCTACAGTGTAGATGTAATCGCAGATTTCTTCGAAAAAAGCGGCATCATCAATTATATTGTAGAATTGGGAGGAGAATTGCGCGTACATGGAAAAAAACAACCGGTAAATGAACCCTTTAAAATAGGTATTGAAACCCCATCCGACAATGACTTTCAATCTTCGCCTTTCGAAAAAATACTTGTCCTCGACAGCGGGGCTATTACAACTTCAGGTAATTACAGAAAATACCATGAAAGCAAGGGTAAAAAATTTTCACACATTATCGATCCCCGGACGGGATATTCTGCCCAAAACGAGCTGATCAGTGTTACTGTTTATTCCAAAGATGCAATAACCGCGGATGCTTATGATAATTCACTTATGTTGATGGGTATCGATAAGGCAATGCGGTTTGTAGAGGAAAGGAAAAACATGGCAGCATTCTTCATATATAAATTGCCCAATGGAAAGATCGCCGACACAGCCAGCACCAGGTTTTATAAATTAATACAGCCTTGAATTTTCATAATAATAAATTTAACTAAAATGCAAAGAAGAAATTTTATTAAACATTCGTCCCTGGCCCTGGGAGGACTGTTACTAAATAATCAGCTAATGTCAAATGTAGAACATCCCCCGGGTGAAAAAATAACGATTGGAATTATCGGATGCGGCGACAGGGGCAAGGGTATTATGGAGACACTCAAAGAACTGTCAGATAGATTTAAGATAACTTCAATATGCGACATTTTTGATTACAGGTTAAAAGAAGCACAGAAATTAGGATTTGCTGAAGAGCTGAAAGAATATACGGATTACCGCAAATTACTGGATGACAAGAATATCCAGGCTGTCATTATAGCCTCCCCCCTGCACTTACATTATGCCATGGCTGTAGATGCACTTAACGCAGGGAAACATGTGTACCTGGAAAAAACAATGACCTATTCCATTCAACAAGCTATTGATCTTGTAAAATTATCCAAATTGCACTCAAATCAAATTTTGCAGGTAGGCCACCAACTCTCCTACACACCCTTATATATAAAGGTGAAAAAAATGATTGAAAGCGGATCCCTGGGTAAGGTTACTCAAATTGATTGCCGTTATGATCGCAATACAAACTGGCGGAGACCCGTACCAGACCCAACCCTCGAAAAAGTAATCAACTGGAGAATGTATAAAGCTTTTTCGGGGGGAATAGCAGCTGAATTATTATCTCACCAGATAGAATTTATTAACTGGGCCTTTAACACACATCCCGATGAAATATACGCTGCCGGCGGTATTGACTTTTACAAGGATGGCAGGGATACCTATGATAATGTACAGGTGATGTTACGGTATAACAAGGACCAAATCATTGGAAATTTCGGAGGCACTTGCTCTAATGCAAGAGAAGGTTACATTGTCAAAATAAAAGGATCAAAGGGTACGCTGGAATTGTTAATGGATGAGGGCGTATATTACCCGGAAGGAGCGACAAAAGCGGAACTCCAGACCGTTGACGGCGTAGCCGGAGCTACTAAAATCGACTGGAAAAAAGACGGGGGCATCGCCATCACGAAAGAACCCATGAAGGAAGCAACCTGGTATGCCTTCCAGGATTTTTACAGATGTATTATAGAAAAGAATGCCCCGTTGAGCGGCGTGATTTCAGGTGGTACTACAGCGGTTACGGTACACCTGGCAAATATTGCCCTATATACGCAGACGATTCAGCATTGGAAGCCTGCATATAATTTTTAAAGAAGCGATTGGAAATGATATGCATGGCAAGGTGGCTTCGGATATATTTCCTTTCTTAAAGCATTTGAAATAGGATATGATGAACGATACATTTTCAAGGAACTTATTAATTAATTCGTTCACCCAACGCTACGCGAGAACGGTATGTGGATTGAAAAAATAATGAATGTCCTATTCCAGCAATTCTCCTGCTTTCAAATGATCAAAAATTATTTTATCTACCTCCGCAATATGCTCCCGGTCGGCATACCTGAGCCAGACAAATTCTTCAATTTCCGAACAAGCCTTTAATTGCCCGGAATAGGTTGCCGTATAACAGGTCATTTGTACCATTGTGCCCTCCGGGTGGCTATGTGCCTGGGCGAGAAAGATTCCGAAAAAATCCAAAGTCCCGGGTACAAGGTCCACATTTAATTCTTCTTTTATTTCTCTTAGCAACGCCTGTTCATCATTTTCTCCCGTTTCTCTTTTACCCCCCGGGATATAATACTTGTCTTTTCCTTTACTGCGGGTAGAAAGGATCGATTTGTTTTTCAATTCAATCCATGCAAGTTTATCGATCATGGTAATCTTATTGATTTAAGGTGATTATGATTTCGTCCCGGCTCGTCTTCATTCACTGGTACCAAAGGATGAGTTGGGGAACTGCCGTGCAATACACAAATTTGCGTATCAGTCGCCATAGCGGTCTTCAGCTGAATAAAAACTCAATATCTTCTTCCGTTAATGCTTTTACAAAGCCTTCTTCTTCCCCGATCAGTTCTTCTGCTAATTTTTTCTTGCGAAGCTGTAACTGTATGATCTTTTCTTCGATGGTATCCTTGCAGATCATTTTATAGGCAAATACATTTTTCGTTTGCCCGATACGGTGAGTCCGGTCAATAGCCTGTTGCTGCACAGCCGTATTCCACCAGGGGTCAAATAAGAATACATAATCCGCTGCTGTCAGGTTTAAGCCTGTATTGCCTGCTTTTAAACTAAGCAAAAAAACTTTTTCAGTTGCGTTATCTTCCTGGAAACTGTTTACCAGTTCCAGCCTTCTGGCAGTGGGTGTACTCCCATCAAGCCGGCAATATGGAATATGATGCTTTTTAAAACTAATTTCCAGCAGGTCAAGCATACCCGTAAATTGGGAAAACACCAGCGCCTTGTGACCAGGAATAATGTTTTTGAGTTCTTCTATCAGAATATCTGTTTTAATGGAATCGCAATTAGGCAGGTCCTGGCCCTTCACCAACCCGCCGGAGTTACATACCTGCCGGAGTTTTAGTAATCCAATGATCACACTCAGTTTCCCGCCATTCAAACCCTTTTCTTTTATATCGAGGAAAATACTGTTCCGTACATTTTCTCTTATGGATTCATAGGCAAGTTTTTGATCAATACCCATTTCACACCACAAAATGCTTTCAATTTTTTCAGGCAGGTCTGTTGCTACCTGTTCTTTAGTGCGCCGAAGGATAAACGGGGCGGTTAATTTTTGCAATGCCTTTATTTTATCAGCATCCCGGTCCCGGTCGATGGCATCTGCATATTCTCTTTTAAAAAATTCACGGCTCCCAAACATGCCGGGCAACAGGAAACTCAATTGAGCATACAGATCAAATGTGTTATTCATCACGGGGGTCCCACTTAGTGCTATTCGGGTATTGGCGATGATTTGGTTCGCAGCACGCGTGATCAATGCCGAAGGATTCTTTATATTATGGCTTTCATCAATTACGGCTACGCCAAAACGAATAGTCGCTATTCTATCAATGTCTGTACGAATGGTGCCATAGGTAGTTATCACTACCTGGTGATTACCACTACACATGTTTTCAAAACTGCGTTGGGGACCATGATAAATAGTGACGGAAAGAGATGGTGCGAATTTTTTAAATTCCTGTTCCCAGTTATACAATAAACTGGAGGGGCAAATGACCAAATGCTTATCATGTGGATTTTTCCCCAATTGATGCGCAAGAAAACAAATTGCCTGCAATGTTTTTCCCAGTCCCATATCATCAGCTAAACAGGTGCCTGCACCAGCTTCCGACAACAGCACCATCCATTCAAATCCTTTATGCTGGTAGGGTCTCAATGTAGCTTTTATCCCCGGTGGAACCGCATAGACATGCGCATCCGGCTGTTGCCATTGCCGCCATCGCTGCCACCAGGCTTCTTTGATCACCTTCTTTAATACCTGTGTTTCATCGGAAGATTTCTCTTCTGTTAATGCCATCCACTTAGCCACGGATATTTCCTTTTTTGAAACTTTGCCATGCTTGATTATGGCTCCATACTGCCGTATCCACTCATCACCTAAAATGCCAAGGCTGCCATCTTTAAGCAGTATGGCCCGCTGGCCAGCCAATAACATTTTTTGCAGGTCATCAAGCGCTATTTCTTCCCTGCCGAAAAAAAGGCTAAGCTTAACCGTGAGTGTATTGTTTTCATTTTCTGTTATGTCAGCAGTAGTGGCTGGCTTGTAGGCAGAATAACGGAATTGTTGCAGCATATCCATTCCCACCACCTGTATATCCTGCTCTAATAAAAAATGGTATGCATTTAAAAACCATTGCTTCTTCTGTGCATCGGGAAATGACAGGTAATAATAAACATTCCGTTGCTTTGCAAAATTGGAATGAAGCCCTTCTAATAATTTTGTGAACCGCATTTCTTCTGCTTTGTTCCTTTGTACACTGTAAGCCTCGCCGGCCTTTGTAATTTCATAAGTTTCCTTCCATGAACCTTCCACTAAAAACCCATCGTATAACCATTGCGGTGTAAGCACTAAAAAAGAACCGCTTATTTCGCTAAGCATTACCCGGTTCACAGGCAATACTTCAATGATATGCTTTGAAAATAATCCATTGCGGTTTACAATATAATATTCTTCTAACCTGGCTAAAATATGACGCGCCAGTTCGGTAGGATGATGTTGATATTGTTCAGGCCTGTTTTCATCAAGCCATTCCAGTGTTTGGTAATCCTTGAAGCTCAGTAGAAAGTACTCGTTGCCACCTGACAGTAAAAAATGATAACGGATAAAATCCCGGATATCATAAGCGGTTCCATTTAAACTGAGATGAGTGTTCAGAATCAACGCATCCTTTTCTTTTATCACTTCAAATTTTAATTGTGGTTTATAGGCACTAAAAACACAGGGTGCTGTTTTGGCACTGGATTTTTCCTGCCAGATCTTATGATACCATTTAATAAGTGAAGTAAAAGGTTTCAGTCTTTCGAAAAGACCATGTAATTCTCTAAGCAGCGCCTGTTCAAAAAAATCAGTGTAAGCCATCCCCGTACGGCCCGCTTTATATTTTGAACGGATCAACTGGCTTCTTAAATCCCCATGGCCCACACTAAAACGTATTAGTATTTCTTTTGCTGCTTTGGATAACTGCGGGAAGCATGAATTGATCTCCCGGCTATCCAGGTCATTTGTTGAATAACAAACATCCGCCGGTGTTTTGCGGATATGTAATGCTTGTAGTATGGACCTGTTTTTCAATAACTGTTGCGGAGACAACAGTAGCGCCGTTTTATTTTCAACTAAAATTGCCTTCATACGATCTATTCGGACGCAAACTTAAATGGATACCGTAATATTTCAATTGTTTGGGGAAAACATTGTAAAAGAAATTGCACAAACGGGAAACATATATAACAATGATAATCCCAAAGATTAAAAGAATTCGCTTCAAATTTTTCTTTTCAAACTTAACAGAAAATAGCTACTCGCCATTTTGTCTGGAATACAATATGAGATTTCATTGGGAACATCGCCATGGAAAGGGTGCGTAAATTTTCCCAACCCGGCTTTTTTACGACGAACCAGTAAATAGGATAATTCAGGTTATAATGATTGCCTATTCCACAATGTTTTTATTTTTTTTTCTATAGAACCTATCTCTCCGATCCGGATAACCAGGAAGAGGAGACTAATGAAAAACCCGGGTTTACTAACCAGTAATGCGATTTCGGTAACTTTTCTATCCCGTTCCTTAATTGCTGCTTCCTGTTGCTGAGGATCTAATACAGCCAGTTCTGTAGCGAATTTCCAGGCGCCATCCCTTGCTTTCTTCATGCTGAAATCAATAAAAAAGCTGTCAGTCTTTCCAAAATAAAGTAACAAAAATTTAAGCTTCGGCCATATTATCGTCAGACTTTTTTCAACATCCGCTACCAAACCTGCCAGCACAATATTGATTTTGTCAAAATCATCTTTTAATGCATGAATTCCCTCGCCCGGGCAGGTCCGTACCGCCGCAATACCGAGGTCGAGGTTAATATGGGCATTTATTCCCAGAAGCAGGTTTTGAAACACAGTGGGCCAATATTCTTTGGTTGTTTCAAAACAGGTTCGCCAGCTCTCAGCACATTGTTGGCGCTGCTGAAATTGCGTGTATGCTTCAAGGTAGCGGTTGGCAAACATAACATCCAGCATTTCCATTCTATCGCTATTTAAGTAAGAGCTTTGGGCAATACCTTCCTTTACAGTAACTGTTACCTGGAGATATAATGCGGCAAAATATCCCATTGGATTTCTATCTGTAATCGTTTGTTTTATGATCGCTTCAAGATGACCGATTACTTCATCAATGTTTTTTCCCTGCATTTGTATATCATTCACGTGAATATATGAAAAACTTATATTTTTTCAAGCGCTGAAAGCATTCAATTATATTTTGAGAAAATTTAGCAACATACAGTAATTTTGCATATTTCTTACCTTTATTAAACACACCGCTCCAATGAAAGTTTCTACTGTCAGTTTTCCAAGCATTTTTGAAACCGCATATGGCAATACCGAAAATTCAGCGAAAAATCTACTGAATGGTATTAAAATAAAAAGAAACGATACATGGTACCTGGTAGGTAATCTTGCAAAAATATCCGCCGTAAATGCCGGCAGAATTGTAAATGCTGCCCCGGATGAAGAAGACTTTGATATCCTTTTCAGGTCTGCCATTGTAAATGTATTGGAAAAAATAGAACGGCCCTTTGTCGTTACTACCGGTTTCCCCTTATCTACTTACAATATTTATAAAACCATCGCCGAACAATACCTTGGAAAGCGGCATTTTATGCTCGATTATGATACCCATACCTTTAATTTAAAAGGTGGAGTAAAAAAAAATACTTTTGAAATAGATTCGTTTGAGGTAATTCCTGAAATTGTAGGTGGTATCATTGGTTTGAAAAAAACAGTCCCCGAGGCTGAAAAAGAAAACCTGATTGCATTAAGTTTTGGCTTTGGGACAGTAGAAGGTGCGATGGCTACTACAGAAGGACTTATTCACCGCACTTGTTTTAGCAGCCATGGTATCAGGTATGTCATAGGAAACCTTACCCGTGAATTGAGTCAAAAATATTCACTTGAAATGAAAAATGAGCACCAGATGGATGACGCGTTTGCAAAAGGTTCTCTGTTTACCAATAGAAAAAGAATTGATCTGTTGCCGATGCGTAAGGAATTATTAACGCAGTATTATAAAGAAGTAATATCCCCGTTGCTGCGCCAACATTTTACGGATGCTGATCTGGAAATTTGTGAAAAAATATACCTGGTAGGTGGCGGTGCGCATTATAAGGAATTAACCGATGCAGTGGCGGAAGAATTTGCCGGCTTTATCCCGGTAGAGGTTGTCCCCGAACCAGAGAACATGGTTAGTATTGGTTACCTGTATAATTCGTTGCGGATTTCCGATACCAAATCTGATCGATGCCTTGGAATAGATTTGGGAAATGCATCTACTGCCATTTCCTTTTTTGAAAGGGCTATCTAATCACCAGTTTATTCATATTTATTGACTTTACTTAACAACATATTGAACACTGTTTCTTCAAAAAAAAGCTTTTACATACCGGCAGGTATGACAGTCACAGGAACTTTTATAGCGGATTCACCCGGGCAAATTGCAGGCGCTGTAATTGGAGATGTTATTGTAAACGGCAGGCTTATCATTTTAAAGCATGCAGTCATCAGGGGTAATGTAAGGGCGCAGGAATTAGAAATATTGGGCAGCGTTACCGGTGATATCCTTTGCAGCGGTAAAATGATTCTACAAAATGAATGTTTTGTAAAGGGGAATATTAATACCTCAGAAATTCATGTTGAAAAGGCTGCAGTCGTAGAGGGTGTTATCACCAAACCGGTGTTTGGTAAAACGGAAACCGGGTTTGACCCCGTTACATCGGAAGAACCTTTCACAGAAAAAATTGAGGATCCTGAACAAGCTATTCCATTAGTAGCACCTGTAATCATTATAGCCGAAGAGGAGAAAATAGAATCCTGGTTCTAAAAAAAATGGTGGTCCGCAACTTCTAAATTTTCAAATGTAATTTTTCCTGTATCCAGCCTGTGGAGAAACCATATACCAGGAGTGCAACAATAACCAGGATAATGATAATCATAACTAATCCGGTTGAAGAGCGTTGTTTTTTGTAGACAGGATTCCCGGAACTGCTAATTTCACTGACTGGAACCTTCTTTGCTTTTATGAGGTACCCGGTATACCTTGTTGTAAATGTCTCTACTTCAGACTGGCTGTTTACAACCTGTTCAGCAATAAAAATTTCCTTATCATCGATTAATTCAAATGCCTGTATGGTTGCGGGCAAATCTTCTTTTCTTAAGTCCATTTCCTGGCAGGTTTAAAGTTTACAATAATTACACTTATTAAGTACAATTATTCTGCCAGGGGAGGAAAACGACATGGTGCAACCGGACCTGGGCCTTAAAAAAGGGGAACTTAAAATAAATGGGTAAAAAATTCTACTAATAACGCGACCTGTTCATTAGGATCGTCAATCCCAATGATTATTTTTATGAAATGCCGGGAGAAATTTTAACCCCGTACGAAACCCTTTGTTGGTTGGTGTCTATTCAGCCGTTTAAAGGATTTTATTCAGTCATGTCCATGTTCCGGGAAATATTTTGGTACAATTAATGTTTTCTTAGGGATTGGAATCTAAATTTCATTTTCAGAATTTTATGTTGCGCTATTTTAATGGAAGCAACCTAATGGTGGTATAAGATTTGATATTTGGACTACTTCTTAAAAATAATTTCTAATTTGTAAATATAAATACTGATATGAATAAATTATTCAGAGGCTTAATTGCCGGTTATGGAGCTAAAAAACTAGGTGGCGGTTGTATTAGTACAATTATCATTTTTATTATCATATATTATTTGTTAGGTAATTGTAATTAAGGCACTGACAATATTATAACCTGGGATATGCCGGATAAAAGAATGCTGCAGAAGCACGCAATAATTTAGAAAAATGAATTGATCGACTCAATATTCAGGCCACTGACTCTGATTCTCGTGTTTACAGCATTAATATGTTCCAATGCTTCATTGTATCGACCGGGTATTATCGATAATACGTACATTTATAGCCAATAACTAAAAAGGAAAAGCTAATAATTGACAATAATTGTACGATCCTGAATTCAGTGAAAAAAATACGACATACCGCTTTTTATATTGCCCATAACGGTGACAAGGATTGGCTGATTAATCAGATTATGGCAGGAAGCCCGGATAATTTCTCCTTACCTGTAAATGGCTTAAAAGGCGAGATTTTTTCAAATAATACACTGCTGCATTTTATAGATGAAGAAATCCGTCATGACCATTTTGAAATTGTACCGGGAAATAATAATACACTTACCTATTCATCCAGTGGCGAACAAAGGAAAGCATTGCTCTCCTATATCGTTGCAAAAGAGCCTGGCTACATAGTAATTGACAATGTGTTTGAAAGCCTTGATAAAGATTCCCGGCTGTCTATTTTGTCAATCTTAAAAGAACTGGCATCTTCTACCTTGCTCCTCCAGGTTTTTAACAGGAAGAATGAATTACTGCCTTTTATTGAAACTGTTTATTCCATCGAAGGCAGATCGGTAATTGCTTGTCAGGATCAGGAGGCATTCATTGCCCGGTTGAATTTAAAAGGTGATGATATTTTTACCGGCACCATCCCCCCATCCCTTAACAGTTTCAAATCACAAAACGGGCCGTTGGTAAAGATGAATAATGTGTCGGTTCAATTCAACGGCCGGCCGGTATTACAAAATATCTCCTGGGAAATTAATGCAGGAGAATTCTGGCACTTAACCGGGCCGAATGGTTCAGGTAAAACCACCTTGCTTTCGCTGATAACGGGAAATAGTCCGAAAGGATATGGACAGGACCTGGTTCTTTTTGGGCATAGAAAAGGAAGCGGTGAATCTGTATGGGAGATAAAGGAAAAGATCGGGTATTTCACTCCTTCCATGACATTGCAATTTGAAAGACAGGATTCAATCGAGCAAATGATCATTTCCGGCTTTTTTGACTCAGTTGGATTATATATAAAGCCCTCCGACAGGCAGGTCCAACTCGCCCGGGAATGGTTGTCCGTCATTGGTATGCATAAAGATAAAAGCCAACCATTTCGTATGTTTCCTGCAGGCCACCAAAGGATGATTCTTATCGCGAGGGCCATGGTGAAACACCCGCCATTGCTGATATTGGATGAACCAACATCCGGCCTTGACGATGAAATGGCGGCATTATTTACGGCGCTCATAAATAAAATAGCTGCTGAAACCTGCACAGCAATATTATATGTATCTCACAGGGAAGAAGCAGGCCTTTCACCTGGCAGAATTTTCGAATTATTGCCGTCTCCGAAAGGATCCCACGGACAAATACAAAAATAATCCTGCAACTAAGTTCTGGTAATCAATCCTTAAACAGGAACAATAATAGATGCACCCTTACCAAATAACTGAAAAACAGCACTTTGCATAACAGCTATGATCCGTTCGCCCACCGGCCACAACCAGGAAAGAGTAACAGCGATCCTAAATGCCCTGATACGGTCACCGTGGAATACTAAATATGAAATATTTAATAGTATATTTACGGTAAATACAGTAATTTCCACATTTCCTAAATACCTCCTCTGCCAATTAGAAATGCCACTTAACTATTTTTAAGATCGATTTTTTTAAAGATCGCTATTTCATAATTTTTTCAAAATTAAAACCACTGTATGATTCTGCAAGGAAGTTTACGATTGGAATATGATGGACAGTCATTTAACTTAATGGTAAAGACAATCTTAAAGAATGGTGTTTATTATTTTTTTGTAAAAGATAGGGAAAAAGGGAAATCACTGCTGGCAGGCGAAACCCTCGAACTTACCTACACAGATTCTTTTTGCGCTGCCGGGGAAGAGGAAGTACCTGATAACCGGAAAATACCCCCCGGAATTGTAAGCGCCATAGAAAATATGTTGCTGGAAAATAAACAATTGTGGTACTATTAAGAATTTTCATTAGTCATCTATCATTCATTATAAAATCTTAAACATGAAACAAACAGTGATCATTGCCTTTACAGTATTTTTTGCTTTTGGATGTAACGATAAAAGCAGTACTACAGATGCTAAAACAGCAGATAGTACAAAAGCTACCACTTCAATGGTAACACCGGAGTATCCATATACGCTGGAGAAACCATACCAGGACTGGCAGCCTGGCGATCAAATGCATGCAATAAATGTTATGAAATCGCTAAAGCAATATGAGAACGGAGACATAAATGCCTGTGTTACAGCGTTTGGAGACAGTGTGGAAATCAGGTTTGATGGTTATCGCGATAAGCTCAGCAACGACAGCCTTAAAAAAATGTTCACCAGGGAGAGGGGTGAAATTTCCAATTTAAAGATAGATATGGGAGATTGGGAATCTGTAATTTCAAAAGATAAAAAGCTTGAATATGTTACCCTCTGGTATAAGCAGACTCTTACAGATAAAAAAGGGAAAACAGATTCCCTTTCTGTCGTTGATGATTTAAAAATAGAAAATGGAAAAATTGTTCAACTGGATCAAAAAATCCAACATTTCCCGGCGGTAAAGAAAAAGTAGTTTTTCTGCTGAAAAAAATGCGCATGAAGATTGTAATTACAACCTTCATCGCATTTTTTCAAATACAATTAAACTCACAAAGAATACCTTAAGTGTATAGACGGCGGGTTCTTTTGATAACGGATTTTAAATAGAAGAGCCCTCTTTGAAAAAAAACCCCCGCTTTAAACAAATAAAATGGACCTTAACTAATTTGTATTAGCCTGGGGCCTTTTTGTTTTGCCTCTTCCTTTTTTGGTATCACCAACTGCAATAATCCATTTTGATATTTTGCCTCTATATTATCGGAATCAACTACCTCCTTTGGTAAGGTGAAGACCCGGGAAAATGATTGATAGCTGAATTCCTTTCTTGAGTAACGTTCTTCTTCCTTTGTTTCTTCCTCAAAATTTTTCTCCGACGTAATAACAAGTGTATTACCGTTCAGTTCTACCTTAAAATCATTTTTAGTCATTCCGGGTGCTGCCATCTCTACCAGGAAGTTTTCATTATTTTCCCTGATGTTTACTGCCGGGATGGTAGTACCGGTATGGGAACTGTTATCTAAACCCCAGTTCCATAGATCCTTGGTAATGAAATCGTTAAAAAATCCGGGAAAGCCTGGTAGTGGGTTTCCATTTCTTTTGATGATTGACATAATAACCTCCTTTTTTAAATGGTTTAAAAATGAAAATGATTAGAAAAAAATCAATTGAACCGGCACAAAATAAATGCCACCCCAGGATGAACTGAATTTTTTTCAGTGAAGGTGCCTGCCCGGCAGTATTTAATAAAAATGCTTGAAATTTTGACAGATTTTGTTGCAGGAAATAATCAGGTTAGTACAGCATAAGGAGGGATAAATTTTTCGCTGTTGAACACTTTCTTTCATCACTGGATAAAAATTCAGGATAAAAGATCACCCGGGACTATCATAAAGGACATTATTTTCTTTTCTGCAGGGGTACTTCTGTACTGTTGTCTCCAAATTCTTCTTCCCTTTCATTCTCATTTAAGAAATTATCTTCATCAGCCTGGCTATCTGTTTCCGCACTATTAAGCGCTGCAGCCTGATCGTCCACTTCATCCTCCAATAAAAGTTCGAGCTCTTCTGCGGTAATTTCTTTCTCTTCGATTTCCTGGGTCGTTTCTATATCCGAATCAAGTACATCATCCCCGTCGGCTGAAGCGGCATATTCCATGTTATCGTGTTTCAGGTTGGGCTTGATCAGCCCGGATATGGTTTTTTTCTGCTCTTGCATGATCTGTTTTTTAAAAAATTATACGCTAATAAAATTTGCCACTTGTAAAGGTAGGTGTGTTTTACCAAAACTACTGCCGTGTAAACAATAAGTTGGCGTATTATTTGTTAGGAATTATGAAAAACGAATTGCACGAATTAACCTAGTGCTAAATTCGGGTTATTCGGGTATAAATTCGTGTAATCACTTTGAGTCATATTATACTTGAGATTACCCCACCTTATTAATGAAATTGGCATTCTTCTTTGAATTATTACAAAAAAAAGCAATTTTATTAAATATCCTTATCAACTTATATAATTTCTTCATTTCCGGACATATTTTCTTAGAAAAAGTCCAGTGTTACTCCAGATCAAATCCGGTTCATATCCAGTTCAAGTGCAGTGTAGTCCTTAAGATCATTAATAGGTGCTCCATGGATACCTCTCTTATCTCCCTATCGTCCCCTATATTTCGGACCTGTTACCGCACGCGGGTACTTTGCAAATGCCCTTTACCTTGAATCAAAATCTACCACTACTCCAGCCGTTAACGGATGACTCTGGCAGGTAAGTATAGATCCCCTGGCAAGTTCTTCAGCTTCCAATGCATAGTTTACATCCATCTTTACATCTCCTTCTATAAGCTGAGCCCTGCAGGTGCAGCATACTCCTCCTTTGCAGGCATAAGGCAGATCCACGCCCTGTTTTAAAGCGGCATCCAAAATACTTTCGCCGTTAAATGCAAGCCAAAAGTCAAATCTCCTCCCATCTGAATGTATAGTGATTTTACTTTTTGTCACTCTATTTTCGGCAGGAGTGGATTGTTCTCTTTCATCCGGCACGCTACCCGGTGTATTAAATAATTCAAAATGTATCTTATTTGGAGCTACCCCACGCTCCCCTAAAAAACTCTTCACAGAAAAAAGCATTTTCTGCGGACCGCATATAAAAGTTTCATCCATGAGCGTATAATCAACCAGTTTTTCAAGTTCAGCTAGCTTTTCTGAATCGATCCTTCCAAAATTTATAGGCGCTTCCGTGTTTTCCCTGCTAAGTATATTAATGAAATTAAATCGATCCGGGTATTTATTTTTTAAGCCTGCTAATTCTTCAATAAAAATAATAGAGCCACGGCTACGGTTACCATATACAAGGGTAAAACCACTTGAAGGCTCGGAATCCAAAGTGGTTTTAATAATAGATATAATGGGTGTGATTCCGCTACCCACCGCAAATGCGAGATAGTTTTTCTCGTTGCCTGCCTTTAAGGGAGTATTGAATTTGCCTGTGGGAGGTAATACTTCCAAAATGTCGCCCTTTTGCAAACGGGTGTTGGCAAAAGTAGAAAATTTTCCGCGTTCAACTTTTTTGACTGCAACACTCAGCTTGTTTTCAAAAGGAGCAGAGCAGATCGAATAAGAACGGCGTATCTCCTCCCCATCAATATTTTTTTTTAACGTAATGTTTTGCCCATGTACATAATGAAACAGGACCTTCAATGATTCAGGTATATCAAAAGTAATAATAACACAATCGTCTGTTTCCTTATGAACATTCTTTACTCTAAGCGGGTGAAAATGGACTGCCATAGTTTTAGCTTATATTGATTGCACGAATAAAAAACGCGATTCCCGGGTTAAAGCCCTGCATATATTGACCATTTACCCCTGGCCATTCATCTTGTTATTCCATTTAACAAATGATTAACCATATCATTTTCCAACACCTGCCGGGATACGTTTTTGATATTTCCCTGCCAAAACTCAAGTCCCCGCACCGCCGATAATATAGTCAATACCGCCACGTATGGATTGGTTTTTTTTAATTCATTTCTTTCAATGCCCATTTCTATCAGGCCGATCAGGTTTTTTTCATAACTCCGCCTGATAGCTAAAAAATCACTTAAATAAGGCTCCTGCAAATGCTTCCATTCATGATTGGCAACATATACTTCATCAAAATTCTCCAGCATCATTTGTATGTGAAAACGAATAATGTCCTCCATTTTAGCAAT
>JBDTWP010000059.1:0-22970 GCA_040006615.1 Ferruginibacter sp. | reverse complement strand
CTGTTTACTGTTTACTGTTTGCTGTTTACTGTTTGCTGTTTACTGTTTGCTGTTTACTGTTTACTGTTTACTGTTTACTGTTTACTGTTTACTGTTTGCTGTTTGCTGTTTGCTGTTTGTGTTTACTGTTTACTGTTTACTGTTTGCTATTTACTGTTTACTGTTTGCGGTTTGCGGTTTGCGGTTTACTGTTTACTGTTTACGGTTCAACATTCATCTATTTTATTTTGAAGCCACGGTAGTGTCGAGGTCCCAATGACCGTTTAGTTTTAAGACTTTTTCAATTACGTCCCGGCAACAGCCCTTACCGCCATTTACCGGGGAAATGTATTTCGATATTTGTTTTATCTCCGTTACCGCGTCAGCGGGACAGCAGGGTAAGCCCACCAAATTCATCACTAAATAATCCGGGATATCATCTCCCATATACAGTATCTCTTCCATCCGCAACTGGTTTTCCTGCACAAACCCAAGTAGTTTTTCTTTCTTATTATTAATCCCTAAAAATACATTTTGAACACCAAGCCTTTCCAGTCTTTGCCGCACGGGTTCTGAACTGCCTCCCGATATGATTACAACCCCATATCCCTTTTTGATGGCAAGTTGAAGTGCATATCCATCTTTGCTATTCATATTACGTGCCATATCGCCACCCTGTAAAATCACGAGAATATCTGTAGCCAGTACGCCGTCAACATCAAATACAAAAGTTTTTATCCTCTTAAATAATTGAAGTACGCTCATTTATAAAGTTGATTGGTTGACTGGTTGACAGGTTGATAGATTGACAGGTTGATTAGCTGATTAGCTGGCAGGCCGGTTAGTTGAGAAATAGTTTGTTTAGAAAATAACATTTCAACAGACCAACTATTCAACCATTGAACCAATCAAATCTAAAAGTGATCGTGTACATTTTTTCTTTAAAGTTCGGGATGTAAACCTACTGTAGAATTACCATTTTAGGAAAACTTAGTTTAAATGGCAGGTATTTGCCGGAATCATTATATTAAAATTGTTTGTGTATAATCTGGCATTTGTCTATTTTACGTTTTAATATTAACCTGTAATTGATTTTTTTATGAAAGAAAACAACTATTTATTATTGTTTGGGCTTTTGATTACCCTGTTGCTATCTGCCAATGCCTGTAATAACAATCAAACCGAAAAGAAAATAACCAATGAACCAAAAAAAGAAACAGCCGTTGCCAATGCACCTGTAGCGGAACTAAAAAGAGGACCGGTGATAAACATTGGTGATACCATTTCAGTAAAACGTATGGTGCTTACAATGAAAGACAGTGCTGCTACATTAGAAAGAGTGGGTATAAAATTGGGCGAAATATATGGGGCAAGGCTGGGGGCCATCATTAAAAAAAATAATATAAAAATGACCGGTGCCCCGATGGCCTGGTATAAAGGCGAGCAAGCTCCCTATTTTTTTGAAGCAGGAATACCTGTTGATAAAAAGCCGGCGAGATTACCAGCTGGTGTATATCTTAAACAAATAGGCATTGACAGCGTAGTGGTGGCTCATTTTTACGGCCCCTACGACTTATTACCGCAGGCTTATGAAGCATTGCGGGAATGGTTAAAGAACCATAAGAAAAAGGTAAAAGGGGCTCCCTATGAAATATATGTGGGTGATCCCCTTGATGAATCAGGTAAACCTAAGGACCCGTATAAGGTTCAGACGGATGTTGTATTTTCGTGGAAATAATAACCGGGCCTTCTGTCCCCAAGGGGAGTTCCCGGCTCATTAAATTTGTTGAAATTTTCCTTTGGCTATCAGCGGCAAAAATTGTGTATTGGAACATCCCGCCGATGAAACGGACCGGAGGCACCAGGATATTGGGGGGCCCGTAGTTAGCCGGGGGAACTATGAGTATTATTCATTATACTTTCAGTAATCCTTTGGTAAAGATTCTTAAGCAGGGGATGCCGGGATAATACCTGCAGATGTTTATCCAGGGTCATTCTGTCTTTCCTGGCGGCGGGGCCTGTTTGCATCTCACCCGGATCGTGATACCTGAGCCTTAAAGCAGTTTCTTCGATCAAAGGTTGCAGCATTTTAAAATCAAGACCTTCTTCATAGCAATAACCTGCAGCAAGCGTATACATGTGATTGGTGAAATTACTGACGATCACAGCGGCTACATGTAATTTCAGGCGCTGCTCATCATTTACCCTTGTAACCTTTGACGATAAGGTTAAAGCAAATTTTTCGATCATTGATATCACTTCCTCTGAAATTCCATCAATTAGCAATGGAATATCCCGGCTCAATTCCAGGCTCTCCTTGCGTAAACTCTGCAAGGGATAGATCACGCCATAGTTAACGGAAACCGATTTTAATATATCCCGGGATACGGAGCCGGCAGTATGTACAATTAATTTATCTCCCAGGAAATAAGATTCATGGATCTCATTCAGCGCAGCGTCTGCCATTGCAACTACATACAGATCAGCTGAAGTATCCAATATTGCCGGATCATTTGAAAACGCAGCATCCAACTCATTTGCGAGTACCCGGGCATTGGTAATATTCCTGCTAACTACCTGTATTATTTCGTGATTTGCTTTTTTTATTAATCTTCCAAACACGCTGGCCACGTTTCCCGCTCCAATAATTACAACTCTCATAATTGTATCTTTGATATAATGAAATTAAAGCAAAAAATAGCAATTGGTTATATCCGGGCAAAATTTAAAATGATCACCGCTGTTTCCAAACGGCTGGCCGCGGAAAAGGCATTTGATTTATTTTGTACCCCGTTTATGAAATCGGGGACCGGAACACCTGCCATTTTCGGGCAGGCGGAACCGCTTCATTTTGAGCTGAACGGATTAAGGGTAAATGGATTCAGGTGGAACCATTCACAACCGCATAAAGTATTGATATTACATGGCTTTGGTTCTTCGGCACATAAATTTCATCAATATGTTGCTCCCCTGATCGAAAAAGGTTATGAGGTACTTGCTTTTGATGCTCCTGCTCATGGCAGTAGTGAAGGCACCAGGGTAACTGCTGTAGATTACTGCGGGATGATTGAAGAAGTTTCAAGGCTTTATGGCCCGGTAACCGGTTTCCTGGCACATTCTTTTGGCGGGATAGCCCTAAGCCTCGCAATTGAAAAAGCGGTACATAACGAGGAAATGAGAATTGTATTGATTGCGCCTGCCACCGAAACTGGTTCCGCCGTGGATGCTGCATTTAAGATGTTGCGAATAAAAGATACTGAAGTAAGAAGGGAATTTGACAATATCATTTTTGAAAGGAGCGGGCAAAGAACGGAATGGTTCTCAATAAAAAGAGCCATGCAAAATATCAAAGCAAAAGTTCTTTGGCTACACGATGAAGATGACGATATTACGCCAGTGGAAGATGCTTTGAAAGTAAAGCAGGAAAATTTCCCTAATATCCGGTTTATTATAACAAAAGGTCTTGGGCACAGAAAAATTTATGGTGATTTCTCCATCAAAAAGGAAGTGCTTGAGTTTCTATAATTAACGCCTGCAGACGGGCAATTTTCCAGTAATTATTTTGATTTTTCAATTTTAGAGTAATATTGCATTTTAAATTGCTCAGGAAAATGTCTGAAATTTCAATTATATGTTCGGTAAAAATGAGTGCCAGTGAACTCTTTGGCAGCAATAGGATGAACAAAAGAATTAAAAAATAATCTGTCCCAACTCCCATTTTGGGACCAGGCGCAAAATATACTTTTCATTATGGCGAAGAATCTGTTAATTGTAGAGTCCCCTGCGAAAGCTAAAACCATTGAAGGAATTTTAGGAAAAGACTTTGAGGTAAAGAGTTGTTTCGGGCATATTCGTGACCTGGAGAAAAATGATATGGGCATTGATGTCAACAACAGTTTTAAACCCACTTATATAGTACCGGCGGAAAAAGAAAGGGTGGTTAGGGAGTTAAGAAGTATTGCGAAAAAAAGTGATGAAGTGTGGCTGGCTTCGGATGAGGACCGTGAAGGAGAAAGTATCAGCTGGCACCTTGCTGTAGTATTGGGCCTGGATCCCAAAACGACCAAACGAATTGTTTTTCATGAGATCACCAAACCAGCGATTGAAAAGGCGGTAAAAAATCCGCGCACCATCGACATGAACCTTGTGAATGCCCAGCAGGCAAGACGGGTTGTTGACAGGCTGGTTGGTTTTGAACTGAGCCCGGTTTTGTGGAGAAAAATTGGCATGAGCGGAGGATTAAGCGCCGGCCGGGTGCAAAGTGTGGCAGTAAAATTAATTGTGGAGAAGGAGAGAGAGATCAACCAATTTACAGCTACCGGCAGTTTTAAAATAGAAGCATCCTTAGCGGCAACTGATAACAATAACAGGCCTGTAAGCTTTAAAGCGGATGGAGGAAGATTTGACTTGTCTGAAGACGCAGAAAAATTCCTTAAAAGCTGTATCGGAGCAAGATATACTGTAAAGGACATACAGATTAAACCAGGGAAACGCACACCTGCCGCACCGTTTACAACTTCTACGCTGCAACAGGAAGCGAGCAGGAAATTAGGATATGGCGTCAGCAGAACAATGTTGCTGGCTCAAAAATTATACGAAAGCGGAAAGATCACTTATATGCGGACAGACAGTGTAAGCCTTGGCGAAACAGCCATGGATGGCATTAAGGCTGAAATCAAAAGCAGTTATGGTGACAACTACCTGCAGGTGCGCCAGTATAAAAATAAAAATGAGAGCGCACAGGAAGCCCATGAAGCTATACGACCTACTTATATGGAAAACCGTTCGGTAAACGATCCTGAACTAAACCGGTTGTATGAACTTATCTGGAAACGTACCATCGCGTCGCAAATGAGTGATGCAGTGTTCGAAAAGACAATTGCCAAAATTGAGATCAGTACCAATAACCTGGAATTAACGGCAACGGGTGAAGTATTAAAGTTTGATGGCTTCCTGAAAGTTTATATAGAGAGCAGTGATGATGAAGATGATGATGCTGTAGAAACCAGCGAAAGCAGGCTGCCTGCCTTAACGTCGGGCCAGTTGCTTTCCTTTAACCAAATGACTGCCACCGAGCGGTTTACGAAACATGCTGCAAGGTATACGGAAGCTTCACTTGTAAAGAAACTGGAAGAATTGGGTATTGGCAGGCCAAGTACCTACGCCCCTACCATTTCAACTATCATTAAAAGAACCTATGTAGAGAAAAAGGACAAAGAAGGCGTAAAGAGAAATTTCCGGGTATTGCTACTTAAAGACGATATCATAAAAAAAATAACGGAACATGAAAATACCGGAGCAGAAAAATCAAAGTTGTTTCCTACCGATCTTGGTTTGGTAGTAACTGATTTTTTAAACCTCCATTTTACCAAGGTGATGGATTATTCTTTTACCGCAACTATTGAGAAGGAATTTGATGAGGTTGCTGAGGGCAAAATGCAATGGAGCCAAATGGTGGGAGATTTTTATACTCCCTTCCATACCGGGGTAGAACATACACTGGAAACTGCCGAAAGAGCTGTTGGGGAGAGGTTGTTGGGCGAGGATGAAAGCGGAAAACCTATCACAGCAAGAATGGGGCGCTACGGACCAATGGTTCAAATAGGCGCACAGAATGATGAAGAAAAACCCCGGTTTGCAAAATTGAAAGCAAATCAAAGCATTGAAACGATCAGTTTGGAGGATGCATTGGACTTATTTAAATTACCGCTTACTTTGGGTGAGCACGAGAATCTGGAAGTGAGTGTGAATATTGGCCGGTTTGGACCTTATGTGAAATGGGGTGAGCAGTTTGTTTCTATTCCAAAAGGTGAAGACCTTTCTATTGTTGACCTCGAACGGGCCATAGAGATCATCAATGCCAAGCAAAAAGAGGATGCCCCGATTGGATGGTTTGATGAAAAACCCATTACAAAGGGTAAGGGACGATTTGGTCCGTTCATAAAATGGAACGAGCTTTTCATCAATATTCCAAGGGCCTATAATTATGATAAGCTTACTCAAAAAGATTGCGAGGAATTGATTGAAAAGAAGATCGAGAAGGAAGCCAATCGTTTTATCAGGCAATGGCCCGACGAAAAGATTGCGATTGAAAACGGTCGCTGGGGACCGTTTATCCGTTTTGGTAAAAACATGATGAAGTTAACGGCGGGTGCCAATGGAAAATATACAGCCGGGCAATTAGCTACCATTGACCTGGATACAATAAAAAAAATGATCATTGCCCAGGAACCAAAGGCATTCGATAAGAAAGCTCCCGCGAAGAAAAAGGCCGCAGTAAAAAAAACGGTGACGAAAAAAGCTGCGGTGAACAAGAGATAGAATCAATAATTACTGTCTTGTCGCGGACTTTTTTATTTGTTTTATTTATTTTACATTGGTTACAGGTATTTATGATTTATAGCATCCCCACTCCCACCTCTGTGCGGGGTTCAATTTCCGGTATTTCACTATCGGACTTTTTCCAGGTTGTATTTTACCCTATTAATGCATAGATGGTATTTGCTTAATACAGCCACAAATACCGGCATGCAGTTCCTTATGTTTTCAGCCATTACCCACACCTGTGGAAAATTTAACTTCATAATATAATTTCATTTAACGAAATTCATTTCCAAATAAAGGACTTGGTAGAAAATAAGGAGATATCAGCGCTTTTTCATTTAATAGATGACCCGGATGAAGAAGTGTATAGTACCGTTAGCACAAAGATCATTTCTTTAGGCAGGGGGATTATTCCCAATCTTGAAAATTTATGGGAAAATACCAATAAGGAGGAGGTACAGGAAAGAATAGAGATCATCATTCATAAATTACATTTCAGGGATCTTACTGAGGACTTTACAGACTGGAAAAACGGAAACTGTGAATTATTAAAGGGTGCTTTACTAACTTCAAGGTATTATTATTCTGAAATGCAGGACACTCCATCCAAACAGGAAATCGAAAAACTCCGCCGGAATATCTGGCTGGAGTTGAATAATTATCTTACACCGCTGGAACAAATAAATGTGATCACCAGTATTTTGTATAACTATTACAAACAAAAAGGCGTTGAAATATCGTATAGCCAGCCTGAAGATTTTTTGATCAATAAAACACTGGAAACAAAAAAGGGCAATGCCATCAGCAACGGAATTTTATATTTGGTACTGTGCGACCTGCTGGATATTCCGGTGAAAGCCACGAATATTCCCAGGCAGTTTATTCTTGCTTATTTTGACCCGCAGTATGAATTTAAGAACCCGGGAGGGCAAGTATCTGAAAAAATTAATTTTTTTATCGATCCTTTGAATGGCCATATCTATTCTCATAAGGACGTTGAAAATTATTTCAAACGCATCTCTGTATCTCCCTCTGCTTCCTATTTCCGGCAGTTAAGCAATAAACGGATCATCAGGTTTTTGCTCGAAGAATTAAGCAAATGTTTTGACAATGACAGTAACCGGTATAAAATGGAAGAATTATTAACACTTGTCAGATTATTAGATGAATGATCTATTACCGGGTACCAGATCCGCGAAAATTGGGATATTGGGAACCAGGTTATTAAGTGCACACCAGTATCTCAAAATCCATACAAAACAGAGGGTATGTTGAAGGTGAAATTTCCTGATATTTTTCGAAGGTTAAATGGAAATGCCAATTTTAAAACCAGGCAACTATGATTAAATGGGAAGATTTTGAAAAAATTGATATCCGTGTTGGTACTATAATAGTGGCGGCCGACTTCCCAAATGCGAGACAACCTGCATATCAGCTCACCATTGACTTTGGTGAATCAGGCATTAAAAGAGCGTCGGCACAAATAACTAAACTTTATGACAAAGAAGGTCTTACCGGTAAACAGGTTATCGCGGTTGTAAATTTTCCTCCAAAACAAATTGCTAATTTCTACAGTGAATGTCTGGTACTTGGCGTATACAATGAAAATAAGGAAGTTGTTTTGCTTCAACCAACCCTTCCCGTAAAAAATGGATGTAAAATTGGGTAGTTTGCTAATACTGCAGGGAATTTGTCAGCTATGCTAAAAAGACAACCGTTTGCCGGTTTTAACAAAATGAAAGGAGTAGGTGCAACTTTAGCCGGCTTGTTTAAACAGACCGAAAGCAAGCAGTATACAGGGATTATACCGGGAGGTAGCAGACTCCTATTAGAGTAGTATTAGAGAACCATGGATCAAACACGGGCTTGATACGGAGTTGGTACGGACTATGTACGGACTTTCGCTATAAAATTGTACCTGAAATGATAATGATTTGCCGGGAAATATAAATATTCAGTCCTCATTTATTCCAATATTTTAATGAATTCAATATACGTTTTTTTTAAGGTAATTCCAAGAAATATTTTCCATTTATTTTTCAGATTGGGCCAGGAACGATCAGCTCAATATAAGCCTGACAACCTACACCAGTTATCGGGGTCATGTATAAAAAATTATTGTAACCGCCGGTACATAATCAATATGATCTATCGTGAAATTCCTGTATATTGCTCAATCAAAATAATTGCTTTCGTATGCCGTTTCAACCCAGGACCTTATTTCATATTCTTTTTTTTATTTTTATTTCATTCCAGGGCCTATCTCAAAACAGTTTCAATGCAAAGGGCAGGGTAATAGACTTTGACACAAGGCGGCCATTAAAGAATGTAAGCGTTATTCACAGGGAGTCTAAAATCGGTACAACTACGAACGATAGCGGCTACTTTCAATTGCCGGCAAGTATACCTGATTTTACGATAAACTTTTCGTATATCGGGTATGTGCATACTTCGAGGGAAATGCATTTACTGGAAAACAACAAACCTGTTACAATAGAACTTAAGAAAAAAGCAAATGAGCAACTGGATGAAGTGGTGGTAAACGCTTATAAAGATAACGCCAATGTAAAAACCGTGGAGACGGGCGTTGTGAAGATTAACCCGGAGTTGATTAAAAGAAGCCCCTTGCTTTTTGGTGAAGCGGATATAATTAAAGCACTGATTTTGCAACCCGGAGTAACCAGTAGCGGCGAAGGTGCAGGTGGTTTTAATGTGCGTGGAGGCAATTCCGATCAAAATCTTGTGTTGTTAGACGGCTCCCCATTATTTAATACATCACATTTATTAGGTTTTTACACTTCAGTAAGCCCCGATGCAGTGCAGGATATTACTTTACACAAAGGTGGTATACCCGCTGAATACGGCGGACGTTTATCTTCTCTCCTCAATATGAAAATAAAAAATGGCAATGGGAACCACCTGCAATACACAGGGGGTATTGGCCCAATGAGCGGACGCTTTTTTCTTAATGGCCCGCTGATCAAAAACAAATTAACTTTTAATGGTGGTTTTCGTGTGGCCTACCCGGACCTTATATTAAATCAATTGCGTGATAAATTCGGCGGCAGCCGCGCTTTCTTCTATGATGGTATTATGAAAGGAGAATATACCATTAACAGCAATAACAAGGTATCCATAACCGGTTATCGGAGTTACGATCAATTCAGGTTTGATACTTCAACTTCTTATAATTGGGAAACCAATCTTGTTTCTCTAAATTATGTTTCAGATTTCAGTACAAAACTTTCTCTAAAATTAAATGCCAATTACAGCCAGTTCATATCTGCCATCAACGGATTGGATAAATATTACGAATTCAAGCTCCGGTCTGCAATTACGCAAAAGCAAATAAAACCGGTATTTGTATTCAGACCCAATGATAAACATACAGTAGAAGCAGGCATAGATTATATTTTATATAGCATTTCACCGGGTAAAAGACATCCCTCTTCAGATTCCAGCATTATCAATTCAATGAATATTCAAAATGAGCAGGGAAGGGAGATGGCTGTCTTTATAAGTGACCGGATTGAATTTTCGGATAAAATTTCTTTACAATTGGGGTTACGCTATGCCAGCTATGCTTATCTTGGCCCAAAAGATATTTATAATTACAGGCCGGGTGAACCGCTTTCCAGAGAAACAATTACCGACAGCAGCAAGTTCGCCAGGAATAAAAGCATAAAAAATTATGCAGGTCCGGAACCAAGGGTATCGTTGAAGATTGGATTCACGGATGAGCTTTCATTAAAGGTAAGCTACAACAGGGGACAACAATTCCTTCATCTTATTTCTAACACCACTTCTATTTCACCTGTTGATTTCTGGAAACTAAGCGATCAATATATAAACAGGCAAATGGGCGATCAATTTGCAGCCGGGCTTTTCAGGAGTTTCACCAACAACCAGTATGAAGCTTCTTTTGAAATGTATTATAAAACAACTAAAAATACGGTTCAATATAAAGACGGCGCCCTGTTATTATTGAACCCATATATTGAAAGCGCCTTATTAAATGGAAGGGGCCGAGCCTATGGAGTAGAATTAAGCTTTGCAAAAAATACAGGCAGATTTACCGGTCAGGTAAATTACACCTATTCAAAATCACAGGTACAGGTGATCACCGGTTTTCCTTCAGAAATTGTCAATGAAGGAAATTATTATCCTTCAGATATTGACAGGCCGCAGAACCTGGCTATTATGGCAAAAATAAAACTGGGTCGCGGATGGAGTTTCAGCAGTAATTTTATCTTTACTTCAGGCAGACCCGCCACCTATCCTGATGGCAATTATTCCTATAATGGTGGAGTGGTAACCAATTATTCAAGACGAAATATGGATCGTTTGCCCGCCTATCATCGATTAGACGCGGGTTTTTCTTATGTCTCAAAAAGATATGCTGAACAAAAAAAATACAGTATCTGGAATATTTCTTTTTATAATATTTATATGCGTCAAAATGCGTACTCCATTTATTTTAAAAGAGACGACACCCGGCTTTTATCTTACAGGCTTTCGGTAGTAGGCGGACTAATACCGTCTATTTCCTGGAACTACAATTTTTAATTATGATGCAAGGGCTAAAAATAATAATTGCAATATGCATGATTGCTGTAACAAACCAGGCATGTATTAAACAGGTAGATGTAGTCACCAGGCGTGAAAAACCCATCCTGGTAGTGGAGGGATCTATTACAACGGATACAGTGCCTTATACAGTAAAATTGACTTACTCGGGCCCGATAACTTCCAGTGAAGACATACCGGATCAATACCTGGAAAAAAACGCTACGGTGACCATTACGGATGACCTGGGAAATGAAGTGGCTCTGGCCTATACCAACCAGGGTGTTTATGAAACAACGGACCCGGCCTATATTGGCAAAGTAGGGAGAAGCTATAGCGTAACGGTTACATTAAATAATGGGAAAAAATATATCTCCACTCCTGAAAAACTAAAACCACCTGTGCCGGTCTCTTCAGTTAATGTAACATTTGTAAACAAGTTTGATTTTAATTTTCCAACCTATATGAATGTTTCTGTGGATACTAAAGATCCGGCACAGGAGGAAAATTATTACCGGTGGACCTTTTACAACTGGACCGGAAGACAATCCAAGGGAGTGGGTTGCGGTTTCGGTTGCATCATGTATGAATTCTGCTATCAAAAATTTGTTGACAACAATGTGCGAATTCTTTCAGACGTTTCCATCAATGGAAATGAAATTAAGAATCAAATTGTGGGTCGTTGTTATATTTATACATACCTTAATCCATTCATTGATATCGGGCAAATATCTATGACAAGAGAGTCTTTCCAGTTCTGGAAACGGTACCAGGATCAACTTACCAGGACCGACGGCATATTGGATCCTTTACCGGCTGCCATAAAAGGTAATGTTTACAATGCTTCAGATATTGCTGATTTTGCGCTCGGTTATTTTTCGGCTTACCCGGTAACACACAAAAAAGTGGTACTTATACCTTACAGTATTACTCCTTATTTACTGGAATTATCCGCTACTCAATTTATTCCTCCAAAATCCCAGGCATGTTTTGATTTTTTTCCTAATTCCTTATTTTATCCATCTCCGCCTGCCAGGCAATATCCGCCACCACCCGGCTGGGAAAACGCAGAAGAAATAAAAGTGTATTGGTAGTTGGTTTTTTGAAATAATTTTTAAAAGTTGTGACCTGAACCGAAGAGAGAATTTAAGGGTGCATCCCGAATTTAAACCTGGTGAAATCTTTCTAAAAAAGTACTTACCTTTTTAAAATTATTCTTATTCAATGTAAAAAAATGATTACGACCTTCTTTCCTGCATTGAATGAGTTCACTGTCAGATAGTAACCTGATATGGTGGGAGCAGGTAGGTTGCGAAAGACCTGTAAGTCCCTGCACATCACCGCAGCAAATCTCTCCTTTGCGCGAAATTTCCTGCAGAATTAATAAACGGCAGGGATCGGCAATGGCATTCATCGCTTTCGCTATAAATTTACTTTCGCTTTTGACAGTATTCATGTTTATCTATTTTTCCAGTTCAAAGAAATTGTATTTTGAGCAATTCAACAAACATTCATCCAAAATTTTCAATATATCGGATTTATGATTTGTGATTTGTGATTTGTGAATTGCGGATCCCAGGATTGGGGGAGGCAGGATATCCCGGTAAACCTGGCACTCTATGGTCAGAAGGGTCGTCGGACGGTATCGTAGCAGGTTTACTCCAGATCGCTGGCGCTAAACGAAAGTGGCAAAAGCTGCCTGGCTCTTTCTACAACGTAGACTATTCCCGTCATGCCGCTCATGATGACCCTGATTGGTTGTTTGACCCGCTCTTCGTATTCGGCCATGCTCTGCCTGCAAATACCACATGGCGATATCGGATGATTACTTTCTCCGGCGAGATTATCATAACTTATGGCAATTGTATTTACAGCCACTCCGGGGTATTGGGATGCCACGCATGAAAGCAAAACGCGTTCTGCACAAATACCAACCGGGTAAGAAGCATTTTCCTGGTTGGTGCCAGTTAAGTTTTTACCATTTGCCAACGCGGCAACTGCCCCTACCAAAAAATTTGAATAAGGTGCATAAGCCTGTTTTGTAACTTCCCTTGCCGCTGCCAGTAAATTTGCATCGGCCGGTGTTAATTCTTCACTTGAATTGTATACATCTACAGTAAATTGAATGTCTTTTTTCGTCATAAAATGTTTTTTCCATTTTTTATTTTAACAGGTGACGGTTTTCTATTTTTTTCATATAACAAATAATAAATGCCCTGCTGCCGGCAGTATAGTCATAAAGATAAAAAATCCTCCTGGCTGTAGTGCCGGGAGGATTCTTCAATCGGGCAGGTTACCCAAAAAGGGCGACTCGCACAATTTAATCCAACATCATTTTATCACACTAAATAACCTTTTCCAGCGTGGGCCTTTTTCCCAACTAAACCATATCAGTGAAGCTTTGCCCACTACATGGTCTTCCGGTACAAAGCCCCAATAACGGCTATCCAATGAGTTGTGACGGTTATCGCCCATTAACCAATTGTAGTCCATTTTAAAAGTGTAGCTGGTGGTTTCGGTGCCATTCAGGAATATCTTACCATCCCGTCTTTCCAATTCGTTTCCTTCATAAGTTCTTATACAACGTTCATAACGAATATAATTATCGGGGGTCAATTGAATAGCGACTCCTTTTTTAGGAACCCATAACGGTCCGAAATTATCCACACTCCAGTGGGCAGCCGTATCATAATAAGGGTACAGTTCATTACTTATCGGGTTGAACTGGATGTCAACCTTTACAACGTTTTTTAATGCCGCGACTTTTTTCTTTTCGCCCGGCGTCATGTTGATCATATACGTACCGTTGTTGTAGCCAATAAATTCACCTTCCCCTTGCTCAGGATCAGTATGGATTCCAAAGGTTTGCAATTCTTCCTCATCCAGGGGGCTGGTAGTCTGAACAATGTATTTTAGTTCCGATTCCGGGGGAAAGGGTTGCGCTGAATCGTTGATAAATAATACGGCATTTCTTATTTCGAGTTTATCACCTGCAATTGCGACACACCGCTTAATAAAATTTTCCTGTTTATCCACGGGGCGTGTAACGATCAGGTCGCCAAAGTTCTGCCAAACCCTATCTCTTCCCATATCTCTTACAGCCTGGTAATAGGTGCGTTTAGATCCAAAATTTTCCTCATCATTGATCAGCGTATCGTTGGCCGGAAAATTAAATACGACCGCATCATTTCTTTTGACAGGACTGGCAAACCATCTTGTGTAGGGAATATGAATCCATTCCGAATATGACTTGGTGTTAATTCCGGGAATTGTATGATGAACAAAGGGCATGGCAATGGGTGTATTTGGAATACGCGGGCCATAAGCTGATTTACTTACGAATAAAAAATCATTCACCAATAGGGTCTTTTCCATGGAAGGGGTAGGAATGGTATATGCCTCAAATACAAAAGTACGTATAAGCGTAGCTGCTACTACTGCAAATGCCGCTGCATCGATCCATTCCCTTGAGGCAGATTTTTTGTAATTTTTTACAACCATTTCACCGGCATATCTTTCATTTTTAGAAAATCCCATATAGGGAAAATAAATGAAAGGTAAAAATACAGTGAGGGCATGATGCCAGAATCCAAAGCGTCCAAAATGCTCTACAAATTTGATTGTGATCCAAATGGTGATGAACTGTCCAGCTATGGGAACCAGTTGAAAAAAGAACCACCATTTTTTTAATTTTATTTTTTCAACTATACACCATGTATTGTAAACAGGGATAAAAGCTTTCCACCCCTGGATTCCCGCTTTAATAAACATCCCATACATACCGATATGCCAGCCAAGTGTGCCAACAATGAAAATTATCCAACCAATGCTCATAAGTAAAATTTTATCAGGGCCAAAAGTACCATAATTAAACGTCTGACAAGGATTTACAGGAAAAATGTTTTAAAATGTTTAACAGTATGATTTTTAAAAATTTACCGACTTCTTCCGGAGCCGGGAAAATATAATTATGGCGGCATTGAGGAGCAGCCTGCTTTTTGCCAACGCGGCTTTCATTTCATCCCGAGAATATTAAAAAATAAAATATGCTGCTATAAAACCGCCGATGGTTAACAAATTAAGAATTTTTAAATAGTTTCAAATGGAAAGAATTTTCTTACCATATCTTCATCGTATTATGGTAAATTTGCCGCTATATTTAACAAAATGAATTATAGCCATTGTGTGAAAGTCCCTTTAATTTATTTTTATTATCCTGGCACCTGAATTAAACGCTTAAATATCTTTATATATGGTTGAATCATTTGAGAAAATCCCGGTACAAATATTTGTAACACCAGGAGAAGGTTCAGTATTTGCCGCCGGTGAAATTGCAGCCCTTATAAAACAAAAACAATCCCTGGGTCAGAACTGTGTATTGGGGCTTGCTACCGGTTCGTCACCGATTAGCCTGTATAGAGAGCTGGTGCGAATGCACAAAGAGGAAAAATTGAGTTTTCACAATGTTATCAGTTTCAACCTCGACGAATATTACCCCCTGGAACGGGAGGCAATTCAAAGTTATTGGAGTTTTATGCACCAATACCTCTTTAACCATGTTGATATCAAACCTGAAAACATTCATATCCCCAATGGCGAATGGAAGAAGGAAGATATAAAAAGATATTGCCACGAGTTTGAAAGTAAGATTGAGGCGTTGGGTGGTATCGACCTCCAGATACTGGGAATCGGAAATAACGGACATATTGGTTTTAACGAGCCAGGTTCAAGTATCTATTCCAAAACAAGGCTTGTAACCTTAGAGAATTCAACGCGTATTGCCAATGTTAAAAACTTTCAAAATATCAGCCGGGTTCCAAGATTAGCTATTACCGCAGGGATCAGCACCATAATGAAAGCAAAACGTATTATATTGCTGGCATGGGGCATAAAATCGGCGATCGTAGCGAAGTCTGTAGAAGGCAATATTACGGAGCAGGTGCCTGCAAGCCTTTTGCAAACCCATAGTGATTGCGTGTTTGTGATTGATGAACAGGCGGGGGCTGAATTAACCCGCATAAAATATCCATGGCTGACCGGCGAAATAGAATGGACACCGAGGATGATTCGAAAAGCCGTGGTAAACATGATCTTAAAAACGGGCAAGCCGGTATTAATGCTAACCAACAGGGATTATAATGATTACTCCCTGGGAGATCTCCTGGTTGAAAAAGGGGATGCTTATGAAATTAATTTACAGGTGTATTATATGCTGCGCGACAGTATAACGGGCTGGCCAGGAGGTAAACCAAATTCAGTGATTCCGGACCACCCGGAAAGAAGCGAGATACAGCCAAAACGATGCGTAATCTTCTCCCCTCATCCCGATGATGATATTATCAGTATGGGTGGCACGTTTATGCGGTTACATGATCAGGGGCACGAGGTACATGTGGCCTACCAAACCAGTGGTAATATTGCTGTAACAGATGAATTTGTAACCCGGTTTCTCGACTTTGCCGTGGGTTTTGAAGAATTAAGCGGAATTGACAGTAGCAGTTCGTCTGCTATTTTAGACAAGGCTCAACATTTTCTTGATAATAAAAAACCCAACCAGGTAGATACGGAACAGATCAGGCAGATCAAAGGGCTGATAAGAAGATGTGAAGCCAAAGCTACCTGCCATTATGTTGGATTAAAGGATGACCAGATACATTTTCAAAATCTCCCATTTTATGAAACAGGCGCCATTCAAAAAAATCCGATGGGAGAAGAAGACGTGCAAAGTACGGTGAATTTACTCCGCAAATTGCGACCACACCAGGTATACTGCGCCGGCGACCTGGCAGATCCGCATGGTACGCATAAGGTTTGTCTTGATATCATATTTGAAGCCTTCAAAAGAATCAAAGCCGGGGGAGACGACTGGATAAATGAATGTTGGGTGTGGCTATACAAGGGCGCCTGGCAGGAATGGGATATTTCAGAAATAGAAATGGCTATCCCGATGAGCCCGGACCAGGTGATGAAAAAACGCTACGGAATATTTATCCACCAATCACAGAAGGATATGGTGCCATTCCAGGGTGACGACAGCCGGGAATTCTGGCAAAGAGCGGAAGAGAGAAACGGCAATACCGCCGACCTCTATGCGAAATTGGGCTTAACCAGGTATGCGGCAATGGAAGCATTTGTGAGATGGCATCATTAAATTCGGCGCATCATTTTATCAATAACATTGCACCTGGGACTATTCACCAATATAATTAAGTATCAACCTGTGAAATTTCCTGGTGAGTCAGCTTTGGGGGTGACTTACCAGGAAATTTCCATATATACCTTTTTCAATGAAAGAATGACAACAAGTTAATGTGCGACTATAAATTTAAACCCTGTATTTACATTTACTGAAGAACCCGAGCTTACCTTAATGCTCCTGCAATTTGCATTTGAATTTACAAGCACCGTTGCGCCATTGATAATAACATCTGTAAATTCATCGGGTACGGCATTACAACTCCAGTTCGCAGCATTTTCCCATGCATTATTTACCGTACCATTCCAGTAGCTGGTAAAGCCTAAAGTAAATACAGAACTATTAATTCCATCCACTACGCACCTGTATTGGTAGCCGTTCCATGACGTAAGGGCATTATTAATCTGGAGTGTTCCTGTATTGGCACCGGAGTAATTGGCATTATTATTAACTTTGACAAACAGGCCACCACCCATATTTACCTGCCACTGATAGGTGGTTCCTGTTAAATTGGAGGTAAGGGAAGGACTGGAAGCTGATGGGCATAGTTGGGTCCAAGGTGCTGAAACAAGCGGTGTCGCTATAAAAGTGCAGTTGTTGATAACAAGGCCCCAACCGGTTAAACTACCACCATCCGAACTAATATTATCCTTCACAGTAAGTGTCCATTTACCTGTGCTGCCTTGTCCATCAAATGCAGAAAGGGGATTTTGTGGCCTTGCGGTTTGATTGCCGGTTGGAGGACATGGGATCGTAACCAGTGTAGCCTCATCATCCAGGTTGATATTGAAATTTTTATTACTGGAGCAAATTTTGTCAAATAAAATCACGCTGGTTCCTACAGGGCTTGTAAGCGTAACTGTAATATCACTTATAAAAGAATGAGTACCGGTTAAACCCACCACATTCAGGTCGGTAATAGCTGCACCGGATATACCGGGAATGATTAAAGCAGATGTGACAGTTGGAGTACCGGAAGCCGAAATTAGTTTGGGTACATCCGTACTGTTTTTGCAGGGAGTGATACCTGTTCTGAAAATTCCAGTTGCGGAGGCCGGTCCTGTTAAACAATTATTAGTAGTGGTTACCCGCCAGTAATATACCGTATTTTCTGCCAAAGGCGTAGTAAGCGATTTGGGCAGAGAAGTAATATTGGTTACCGTTTGTATTATTGGTGCAAAAGTATTTGATGTGGAAATTTCAAGCGTATAAAAACTGGCTCCGGAAACTGCTGTCCAGTTAAAAGAGGGTAAAGCGGCAATTCCTATGGAATTATTGGCAGGAGCCGAAAGGTTTGACGGGGCATCCGGGTTGGAGGGTATTATGAAAGAAATTACCCTTGTTTTATTAACTGTTCCCGCTACGCCGTTTACCGTAATATCGTAAGTACCGCTGGCCAGGGCACCAGTATTACTTAATGTAACTGTGGTATTGTTACCCGGAGTAAGCGGGTTGGTACCAAATGTTACAGTTGTTACTCCAGGTAATCCTGTTGCTGATAAATTAACAGGGTTCAAAAATCCGGTCAGGGAAGCAGTTTTTAGATTCGCAACGCCATTATTTCCACCACAAATCACGACGGGTAGCGGGCTATTAAATGTAAAGTCAGGGGTTGGCGAATTCTGAATGGAAAAATTAGCATTTGAAATATCATAAAACACGTTACCAACCGCCATTATTCTTATTCTTGCGGATGAGGTTATATTGCCGGGAACCTGTATTTCTTCCAGGCCATCATTGGGTGTATTTGCCAATAGCGTAAAAGGAAATGTAAGACCTCCGTCTGTTGATAATTCAATCCTTACATTAGTGCAATTGATTGGTGCCGCTGCGGTGCCGGCTGGGTTCCAGGTAATGTTTTTAAAATCATTTACCAGCCAGGTAATGCCAACGGCGTTTGGAAAAGTAACCTGGAAAGGGCCTGCAGTTTCACTTACCGTAATAGCAGTTTCATCAAAACAAACTCCTCCGCCACCTGCCTTGTTGTCTCTGGCCGTAAGTCTGAAATTCAATGTGCGGGCATAAGAAGGCATCAATTCACCTTTAGAAGTAGTATTTGTTAAAACATCTGAGAGCTTTGGGAAATAGCGCACCGGGGTGGCCACAGGTACAAAGGAACGGAATATGGGAGCATTCCCTAAAGGATGATTCCATGTGCCAAAGGGGCCTCCTACGTCTATCTCTTCCCAACTAAAAGTCAATGGATCGCCATTAGGATCGGTGCCACTGCCTGATAAAACAAATGGGGTGGATTTTGGAATAACAAAATCAGAACCGGCATTTACGACGGGAGGTGTATTACCGGTAGCAGTTACCATTGCGCAACTATTCCCATTTCCCGTAATTGTATTAAGGGAAATCTCGTTTAGGCTGACGGCATGGAACTGGGCGTCACTGTTATTCTGAAGGTTATCTGATCCGCAAATACCTGCATAAGCCATGATTGTGCTACCACTTCCCGGCTCAGCATTCGTTGTTTTCACTGAATTTCCTGCACAGGCCGTACCGGCAAGTTCTGAATTGAATGGATGACTGGCACCAAACTGGTGTCCCATTTCATGCGCCACATAGTCGATATCAAAAGGATCGCCCACCGGTGAATTGGTACCGGTAACTCCGCGGGCTTTATTTCCTTCAATACAAACTGATCCCCTGGCGGCCACCCCCCCACCTCCCGTGCTAAAAACATGACCAATATCGTAGTTTGCGGTACCAATTACCAAATCAATATTCGACTGGTTTTGAGTAAGCATAATATTACCGGCGTTATCATTTGTATAAGGATCTGTAGCACTATTGGTATATACCACCAGGTCATTACTATCCACTAGAATCATTCGTATGGCGAGTTCACGCTCATAAACACCATTTACCCGGTTCATAGTTGTTGCCTCGGCCGCTATTGCTCCTGCAACCGTACCGCCATGAAAAGCAGTATATTCACCATCGGCTGCCAATGCAAGGCGATACGTGCGTAATTCAGTACCGATGCACAGGCCTGCCAGCACATTGGAAGGTGAAGCCGGGCGACTGAGATTTCCGGTTAATTCCAGCGGAGGCAGTTCTGTAAATTTACCAGCTTTGGTAAAATCAATTTTGTTGTAAGAGATATATTCCAGCGTATTCCCCTGAGAATATGGATCAATAAACACCGCGCCATTTAAAGATGAAATGATCATAGCATGAAGCCCAAACCGGGTAATATCCAGTTTTATATTGGCGGTAGGATCATCTATACCCTGCCCGGTAAAGGTTTTGATGCCGGGAAATTTTGCCGCAAGACCAGGTCCCATTACCGGACTTTCCCAAATGTGAAACCTGGCGCTGCCGCCCCCTGGCATTGGTATCTCAATGACAGGGCTGGTATTGCGTAATACAATTTTTTTTTCGGAAGGTATGGTATTCAGAAAATTTAACAGGCCGGCCATATTCAGCCGCAATGTGCGATACCTGGCGGGAATTATTACCCTTTTCTGAACCGTACTATTAAATGTATTTTCCGGAGCATCTTCCAAAAAGGTGTTTTGAGCGATGCCGTAACAGGACAAGGCTGAAAAAATACAGACCAAGAGAATACTTTTTAAATGAAATTTCATAATTATCATATTTTAAGAAACAGGCTGATAAAAATACAGCCATACCGGGCAAACAACAGATATTTTCATCATGGCAAACAGGAACTAAGAAGCCACAATATCCTCCAGGGCTGCATTCACTTCCGCAGCTTTATTTATTATCATAAAATGGCCCCCGTCTTTAATAATGTGGGTGGGTGCAAGATTATTGATGGGGAATATTCTATCTGCGTCTCCATGCACATGATACAAGGTTGGCGGATGCCAGTCATTGCGCCATTTCAGCACTTCATTGATAGCCCAATCCATATATGGCTGCGGTGCATTTCTGCGATAGGAACGAACCATTTCTATTTCCTCAGGCGCAGAAATCCCAATAAACCTGTTTTGTAAAGGCTCAGTTATTTTAAAGGAACGCATGGGAAATATTTTATTCAGCCTTAGGATCCCGGCCAACTTCATCCAGCGGGGCAGTTCCCTGCCCGATTTAATACTTGAGATAAGGATCAATTTTTCAACAGGAAGCAGTTTTGAAATTTCAATACACATCATCCCACCAAAGGAAAGCCCCATCAAAACAGGTTTTTCGTCAGTAATTCCCTTACTCATGCGTATTGCGTAATCCTTAATAGTCTCATTTGGCAGGGGTATTAGCCAGGGCAAACAGGAAATTTCATACCCTTCAAGCTTTAAGCGTGAAAAAGCCCGTTCATCAGCGCCCAGTCCGCTTATACAATAAATTGTTTTCATTTTTCCCATGGTTTTTATACAGTATTCTATTGCCAGGCATTTGGTATTAATGGTAATCCGGATTTAGCTACGCAGTTTCGGGCGAAAACTCTGGTAATATGCGACGAACAACATAATCTTAAGACACTAACCGGCAGCAGCGGAAACTTTGATCCCCGATCTATTTCTTCGGTGATACGTAGGTCTCAATATCTTCAGGCGTGATATTTTTCCCGGAAAGAATAATGAGGCGTTCCACCACATTTCTCAGTTCACGGATATTACCAGTCCAGTTGTACTCCGTTAATAATTTCATCGCTTCTTTTTCAACTACTTTTTTCGTTTGCCCGTACTCGGTAGCAATCATTTCAAGGTAATATTCGATCAGCGCCGGTATATCTTCACGACGTTCATTCAACGATGGCACATGTACAATAATAACTCCGAGCCGGTGATAGAGATCCAAACGGAAATTCTTGTCATCTACTTCCTTTAACAGGTCCTTGTTAGTGGCCGCCACTACCCTCACATCCACACTAATATCCTTATCAGCCCCCACCCTGGTGATTTTACCCTCCTGCAGGGCACGCAAAACCTTGGCCTGTGCACCCAAACTCATATCCCCTATTTCATCCAGGAACAAAGTGCCTCCATTGGCTTGTTCAAACTTGCCGATGCGCTGCCTGATGGCCGAGGTAAATGAACCTTTTTCATGGCCGAATAATTCACTTTCTATCAACTCACCGGGAATTGCCGCACAATTAACTTCCACCATTGGCCCGCTGCTCCGGTTGCTTTTTTCATGTATCCACCGGGCTACCAATTCCTTTCCTACCCCGTTTTCACCAGTAATCAGAACCCTTGCGTCTGTAGGCGCCACTTTTTCTATGGTATCCTTTATCTTATTGATAGGATTGCTGTCTCCTATCATTTCCAATACTTTACCTACTTTTCGCTTGAGTACTTTTGTTTCTGTAACCAATGTTTGTTTATCCAACGCGTTGCGTAAGGTAATCAACATGCGATTAAGATCCGGGGGCTTGCTGATATAATCAAAAGCGCCTTTTTTGACCGCTTCAACGGCAGTTTCAATATTGCCATGCCCACTTATAACGATAATCGGAACATCTGCATTGATCAGTCTCGCCTTTTCCAGGAATTCGATGCCATCCATTTTGGGCATTTTAATATCACAGAGCACGACATCATAAGTGGTATTGTTGAATTTTTTGAGTCCTTCTTCCCCGTCTGCAGCTTCTTCGATCTTATATCCTTCGTAGCTTAATATTTCGGATAGTGTTTTCCGTATCGCTTTTTCGTCATCAATAATTAAAATGCTGGCCATATTCTTTAAAAAATTCTTTTGTGGATTAAGTGCAAATTTGCATCCCACACCACTAACGTCAAAATTAACGATTTATGCACTCTAAAACATTTATCCTTTATGCCTTGTTTGTTTGCCTGGCCTGTAACGATCACATTACTTATTCAAAGACCCCCTGAATCCCCAGGGGGGGTTGCAGAAGTAAAAAGCTTTTAGTTTGTTATTTGGTTCAGTGAATCCAGTTTTATGGGGTTTTATGCGTAAATGGAAGATTATT
>JBDTWP010000058.1:0-23776 GCA_040006615.1 Ferruginibacter sp. | reverse complement strand
GGAAGAGACTCGCCCCGGAAAAAATTATCAATTATCAATTATCAATTATCAATTATCAATTAATTCGCCGTCTGGTGCCGGACTCCCGTCCGGTGCCCAATTGTTACTAATTCCTTCAAACTTAGACACCATCCAAAATTGTAATATGCAGCAATCTGCTCCTGCACCAGGGAAGAGACTCGCCCCGGAAAAAATTATCAATTATCAATTATCAATTATCAATTAATTTTTACGCCGGCCTTATTATATTCCCCAATAAAACTGCATCAAGGTCTTCGCCCGGCTTAGCGATAATTCGCTCTGTTGAAGGATCCCAATCCATTCTTCTTCCAAGTTTATAAGATAACCCTCCCATATGTGCTGAAATAGCTTCCTGAAAGCCTTCTTTGATGGAGCAACTTGGCGTACCTCCATTCCTGATACAACTTAGCCACTCTCTCAAATGAAGAAATGTCGAGTCAACTCTTTTGCCATCCCGGTAGGTCCACAATAATCCTTTGTTAGCAAAATATTTTGCAGTAGCAGAGGTAACGGCATCGGTTCCATTAACAGCCGGATCATATTGATAAATTGGAACGCCGGCTTCGATTCGCTGTTCTTTTAATAACTCAGCGTATTTGGTTGACCCCGGGTCAGCATATACTGTAATCCGATTTCCCAGTTCCATGCTGCCATCGTGTCCCATCAGCACGGTTCCCCTGTCAAACTGGTTTCCAAGTGTTGCACTATACACGAATGTCATGCCTTTCTCTTTCCCGGCGTCCTGGCTTGCCCCTGTACTAAAATCGGGGTACTCCATATTTACCTGCATTACATCCGGAACGTTGCGTCCATCGCGGTGGGTATATATCCCTCCTGAGGCAGTGACTGAATTTGGAATTCCCATTTTCAGTATGCAATTGAGCCGATCATAATCGTGTGTCATTAAATCACCTGACAATCCAGATCCATAGGCCCACCATTTACGCCAGCGGAAAAAATGCTCCAGGTTAAAAGCTTCTTTCGGTGCATTTCCAAGGAACAAATCCCAGTCAATGGTTTTAGGATTGGCTGTTTCAGCTATTTCGTATTGCCAGGCGCCGTTGTCATCATTACGGTTGGTATAGGTTTCAACCAAAGAGACATGGCCAAGAATATTCTTTTTAATAATATCCTGTGCAGTTAGAAAACTCTGTGTCTGGCGATGCTGGTGACCTACTGCGAAAATCATCTTGGGATTTTTCTGAACCGTTTCACGTAACGCATAAGTTTCAGCGATATTGTGTGTCATTGGCTTTTCAACATATACGTGCACCCCGGCATTCAGCGCCTCAATTGCCATTGGTGCGTGCCAATGGTCAGGCGCCGCAATAATAATAGCATCCACTTCCCCGCTGTTTATCAGTTCGGTATGCGTACGGAAACGCTTCATTTTATTATCCCCTCTATTGAAGGAGTCCAGGGCTTTTTGCGCCCGCGTGTCAAAGACGTCACAAATTGCCGCCAGTTTTATATTCAGGTTTTCCTGTGCCTTATACTCAGTCAGTCTTGTGTCCTTTGGATTCTTTACTGAAAAGTCCTGCATTTCTTTGATCCACGCATTTGTAGCAAAACCCAGCGCGCGACAAAGTTGTTCGCCCCGGATACCAAAACCAATAATGCCCAGCCGAACCGGCTTTCCACTCATCGGGCCCGAAGCGGGGGGTGGAGAGGCTTTAATATTCAAAGTTTCCAGCAGAAATTGCTTTTCGCGTTTTGCAGAACCTGTCAGGCTCGCCCCTGAATACCAAACTGCGCCAAATAGTGGTATTCCTCCAAGAGTTTTTAACATATCCCTCCTGTTCCATTTTCCAAAAAAGTTTTTATCGTTTGCCATAATGCTTAAATTAAATTTGTTTTTGTCTTATTCTTTGAAAATAAACTCTCTATACCAAATACTGATACAAGTGGAAACTGGTAGACCACATAAAGCGCTACCATCTCAATCAGGTTTTTATTCACTATCCAATAACTTCCTTCCGCCGGGCCTTGCGGCAGGGAAGGAAAAGGAGGATGTGCCAGGTAGTATAGCAGTAACAGCAATATTCCGCCAATACAACCCCAGCGTACCTTCATACCTATTAGGAGGCTTGCGCCTACTGCTATCAGTCCCACGATATTCAAGGTGTCGATGACTGATATCAGGGAATCACCGGCGATCCATGTAAAAAAAGGCTTGAGAATGGAGGCGCTAAGTAAATAACCTTTTGATGTCCATGATGGATTATAAGCCTTTATAATTCCTTCATATAAGAAATGCCAACCGATCAGGATGCGAAGCAGCACTAGTCCCCAACTTTGCACTCCCGTTAATTTTTGTGTGTTCATAATATTTGAGTTGTTATTTTCTGAACTTTATTGATGCTAATTTAATAAACCGGTATTTTCTTGTTGCCGGAAATTGCCTTCCCGGAAGTAAAAAAATAAATCTTAGAGAATCAGTTCTACGTTTTCTTCAAACTTTTTGGAAGTGTAGGTTTTCCAGGCGCCATTTTCATCATAAATAAAAAAAACTTCCAGGTTTAATTCTTTATATTCTGATAAAAATTGTTTTGATTTTTCCAATCCCATCACCATGAATGCTGTTGCATAAGCATCTGCGGTGATACAATTTCCGGCAATTACACTGGTACTGAGCAAATTGTTTTTTGCGGGGTATCCTGTAAACGGGTCAATAATATGTGTATATTTCTTCCCGTCTTCTACATAAAATTTTTTATAATTACCTGAGGTGGCCAGTGCCTTATCTTTTATCTTTACCATTGCCTTTAATGATACCCCATCTGTCGGGTCTTCATCAGGCTGTTCAATGCCCACCGTCCAGCAACTGTCATTAACCTTTTTTCCTTTCGCCCTCAACTCCCCGCCTACTTCTACCAGGTAGTTACCAATGCCATTGCTTTCGAGGAAGGATGCCAGTACATCTACCGTATATCCCTGGGCTATTGCATTAAAATCAAGCATAACCTGTGGAATTTCCTTTACCAGTTTTTTGCCTTCTAATCTTACCTTTTTATAACCGATATATTTGAGCAAACTATCAATCAATATTTTATTTACTTTTTCTTTCCTGGTAAACCCAAACCCCCATGCATTGACAACCGGGGCAACGGTGACGTCGAACAGGCCTTTCGTTTTTTCCGAAACTTCTATGGATTTATTGAATACATCTGAGAAATAATCGTCCACAATAACGGCGGTATCATTTTTATTTATCTTCGAAATGATTGAGGCAGGAACATAGGTGGAAAGGGATAAATCAATTTTATTGAAAATAGAATCGAACGCTTCCCTGTAATTTGAATTTTGACCAGCGAGATAGGTTATATGGTAAGTGGTTCCCTGCGCAACTCCGGATATTTTAATTGTATTATTTATCCCTCGGTTACAACTAATAAAGAGAAAAATGGCAACACAAGACAGGAATATGAATTTCATTACTGATTATTGTGGTTATGATCTAACCTTTCAACTGTTATTTGCGTATAGGTTTTATTATATCAAATTTACAATCCACGCTGACAGGTTTGCTACCTGATATTGTACAATTTATACCTTATTTTGCACTATTTTTTTATTCTCAACAATGCGCGATACTTATGGAGCCTGTCGCTCTTTAAAAGAATTGGAAAAACAATTGTATCATTTCCCCCTATTTTGTGAATGTGCATTATGTACCCTATTGCTTTATTAAATATAATTTATTAATATTATTCTGATTTTCCGCTTTTCTATATTTTACCAGGTTCCGGAACTAACATGATCTGTCCGGTTATGATAAAATAAATCTTATTACTTAAACAAGCTTTACAAATGAAGAATATAAAAATAACCGTTAACGGCAACAAACAAAAGGATTTATTGCCTGCTGATCCCTCCTACCCAACGCTTGTATTAAAAGACAGCATCCTGGTATCCAACATGCGGGCCGATTCAAAAGCTGAATCATTGGATCTGCTTCCGGATGACCTTGTTGAATTGGTGTTTGACGATGATACCCGTTGGCTATGCCCACCTGATTCACTGGAAGATATTTATCCCGGCAGTTTTACAAAAAACAGGGATGGGGAATCTTTTTTTGCGCTGCCTACAGAACTCGATCATCCGCAATTATCCAGGAGTGCGGTTGGGAAAATATTACTGAAGGTTATCAACCATTTTGCAGTAGGGAAGATTACAGGAACAGTTGTGGAGCAACCCTTCAAAATTATCGCCAGGGACCTGGAAGATAAACAAACCGGGAAATTAAAGGGCCTGGTAAGGGTGAACAGTGATTTTGAACTTGAGAAGCCCGAAGGGATAAATACGGTGAATCCCTTTATATTATTTCTACATGGAACCAATTCCTCTACAACGGGATCCTTTGCGGAATTGAAGGGAACTGAGCTCTGGGCATATATGGTAAAAACCTATGGTACTAATATTCTCGCATTTCAACACGAGACACTTACCAAAAGTCCCTTGCAGAATGCGGCTGAGCTGGTACAACAATTACCACCAAATGCTGAGTTGCATATAATCAGTCATTCGCGGGGCGGACTTATCGGGGAGGTGCTATGCCGTTTCAGCGGGGCTTCCGGAATAGATTTGGGATTCACCAAACAGGAATTGAATTTATTTGAAAGTGAACACCGGTCAGAAGATATTAAATGGATAAAGGAATTGCAAAAATTGTACCCGTCAAATAATTTCCGGGTAAAGAAGTTTGTCCGCGTTGCATGCCCATCCGGTGGAACAACTATTTTATCCAAAAGGCTTGATTATTTCTTCAACATAACATTGAACTTGTTAGGCGCAATACCAGCATTGACCGTCAACCCGGTATTTTCAATAATGAAAAATCTGCTGATAGGTATTGTGGATCAAAAAAATGATGTGGATGTATTACCCGGGCTTGAAGCCATGAAACCTGATTCGCCCTTTATTACAATTCTTAATAACCAGTCGAGTACCATCTCCATCGGTGAACCGATGGTCGCAATTTCCGGTAATTGTAAAATGAAACTGAACCTTAAAGCATTGAGTATAATTGCCAGTAAATTGTTTTTCTTTGAGGACAATGACCTGGTTGTAAATACCAAATCGATGTATATCGGTTCAAAAAGAAGAGATAAACTTCAATTCTTTTTTGATGAAGGAACCGATGTCGATCACTTTCATTATTTCAAGAATAAAAAGACGAATGGAGCAATACTATTGGCATTAAAAGGTATTGGGGGCAGTGCCATAGATGGCTTCTCAGAATTCGTTCGTGGCACCATTGGTGAAGCAGAAAGAAATGCGATACTGGGCCTGGATGGTGGTCAATATACTACACCCGAACCGTCTGGAAATAAACCCATCGTAATATTATTGCCAGGGATCATGGGCTCCAGCCTTACTAAAAATGACGACCTGTTATGGATAAATTATCTAAGGTTTATCAGTGGCCAGTTAAACAATCTTGAAGTAAAGGAAAGCAATATAGAAGCACCATCACTGATCAGGACCTCTTATAAAAAACTCGGCGAAGCGCTGCAGGATGAGTATGATGTAGTGGTATTTCCTTTTGACTGGCGGCTATCATTGATAACGGCGGCTGCAAAATTTAAAATTAAGATCGATCAGTACCTGAAGTTAAAAAAACCCATTAAAATTATCGGGCACTCAATGGGTGGTGTTTTAGTAAGAGATTTTATGGTTTATCAACCGGCAAGCTGGAAAAAGCTCAATGAATCGGAAGGATTCAGGTTGCTCTTTCTTGGCGCGCCGCTGGGTGGCTCATTCAGGATCAACAATGTAATTTTTGGAGAAGATGATATCATTAGTAAAATCAGCAAGGTTGATATTGTTCATACCAAAAAAAGATTGCTGAAAATGTTTTCAAAGTTCCCCGGTTTACTCTGCCTTTTGCCATTTAATATAGATGCTGATAATAATTTCGCTGAGGAGAATGTGTGGGAGAAAATGAGAAAGGCATTTGGCGATAAGGATTGGCCAATTCCTGAAACCGGGGATCTTGTTGATTTCGGTAAATACCGCGATAAAGTAACACACTCAACTTCCATAGACTATTCCCATGCGGTTTATATTGCCGGACAGGATAAAGCCACTCCTTGCGGTTATCGTATTGACGACACGGTAAGGGGAACTGAATTAGTATTCCTCAGTACTGCCGAAGGTGATCAAAGTGTTACATGGGATATGGGTATTCCCCAGGTTATGAGCGACGCAGGGACGGTATATTATGTGAATTATTCTCATGGTGCCTTGTCAAATACCGCTGCTATTTTTAGCGGGATTAAAGAAATACTGGCAATGGGAAAGACCAGTTTATTGAGTAAAAACAGGCCGATGGTAAGAGGGGATCAAAGGGTATTCAAAAGACCTGAAACTTCAGATTTTGACCTGTCACCGGAAGGAATTGAAAAGACATTGCTGGGGATATCAACTGAAGATGAGATTATTTCAAATCAGCTTCCTGTTAAAGTGAAAGTATCTCATTGCGATCTTAAATATGCTTCTTACCCTTTACTGGCGGGGCATTTTAAAGGCGACGGTATTTTATATGCAGAAGAAAGGATTGACAAACTGGAAACAAATCTTCTATCCGAACAACATAAACTCGGCATATATCCGGGAGATATCGGAACGCATGAAATATTTCTTACACATGCTGAAGGATTCCCGGGGGCGATCATTGTAGGCTTAGGGGAGCCGGACAAACTAACTTCATTCGAACTCACGAGGTCAGTTGAACATGGGATCACTAAATATTTGCTCAATGCAAATGGAAATGAAAGGATCAACAACCAGGTGGAATTTAAAAAACCCCTGGGCATTTCTTCACTCATCATTGCCTGCGGTTATGGAGGATTGACGATTGAAAATTCAGTGAGCGCCATTTTGCAGGGTATTGTCAATGCCAATGCCAAAGTACTCAGCCTGTACGAAGAAAAAAAGCAGGTTTCCTTATTGATTGAGCAGGTTGAATTCATTGAATTATATGAAGACAAGGCATTAGAAGCTATTTATTCGATCCGGCGCATTAGCAAAGATTCGGGGGTTACGCTTAATATAACCATGGAGGGTACCGGCCTCAACGAACTCAATGGCGGACGCAAACAGATGAATGTAGACCAGGGCAGTGAATGGTGGAACAGGATCTCCGTAACCATGGAGAAGAATAGTAAAGGTGAAGCAAAGGGAATGCGGTTCACTATCACGACTGGTGCCGCCAGGGAAGATCTCAGAATAGTTTTTACAAGCACCGGTATCGTAGAACAATTGGTAGAGGCAATCTCAACAGATAACAACTGGACAACAGAAAAATCAAGGGCGATTTTTGAATTGCTAATCCCCAATGATTTTAAGATCAGGCTTAAAAAACATGGTAATACAATTTGGGTGCTGGACAAATATACAGCAAGATTTCCCTGGGAACTGCTGCAGGATAATGGCAGGGATGCCAGGCCTCTTTGCATTAACGCAGGTATGATCCGCCAACTGACTACCGGAGACTCGCGCCTGAACATAGAAGCAGTAACAGATAACTCGGCCCTGGTAATTGGCGACCCCGACCTTAAAGGATACCTGACCCAATTGCCCGGCGCGCTCGAAGAAGCGAAAGCAGTTGCTGCCATATTAAGGGAGCACGAATTTGAAACAAGGGACCTGATCAGGGCATCTTCTGAAATAATTGTTCCGGCATTGGTAAGCTCAAATTACAGGATTATTCATCTTGCAGGTCATGGTATTTTTGATGCTGATCCGGAAAAGCCAAGCGGCATGGTTATCGGAAAGAAGAATTTTCTTACCAGTGCGGAAATAGCACAGATGAGTACGACACCGGAACTTGTATTTGTGAATTGTTGTTTCCTGGGTAAAACAGATGGAGTGGCAGAAGAGTTTTTTCACTCCCGCTTTAAACTGGCAGCTAACATCGGTACACAATTAATCGAAAACGGCGTAAAAGCCGTGGTGGTTGCAGGCTGGGCGGTAGATGACACGGCAGCCATTGTATTTGCAAAGAAATTTTATGAAGCCTTGTTTGACGGAAAGGCTTTTGGGGATGCGGTAAGATCTGCAAGGGAGCAGGTGTATAAAGGGTTTGGCAGAAAAAACACCTGGGGGGCTTACCAGTGTTATGGTGACCCTTTTTATAAAATACGGGAAACTAAATGGAGTCAGGTGGAAAAAAATTATGTGATACCTGCACAGGCGGAAATTGATCTCTCAAATCTGTTAAGCGATTTAAAGACAGGAGAATTAAAAACACAAACAGCATTGGAAAAGTTAACGGTGATTTCGGCTGAGGTAGATAAACAGGAGATCAGGAATTGTGCTATTACGGAATTGGAAGCTATGATATACAAAGAGCTCAATAATTATGAATTAGCTATAGAGAAATTTGAGCAACTGATGGCTTTTGAAAATGCTTCATATTCCATAACAGCCGTAGAACAGTATTGTAATATCAGGATCAAGCATTTGATTAAATCGTTTAATGATGAGCACCCATCGCCGGATCTTGAAGCCAGGTTCGACAAAGTGATGGCTGAGCTAAATGCACTAATCCTGCTGAGCCCCTCCGCTGAAAGATTTAGTTTAATGGGGAGTGCCTGGAAAAGAAAGCTTGTTTTCGCTTCAAAGAATAAGGACAAAACAAAAAATGCTATTCTTGAAGCAGCAAAAAATTATCAATCTGCCTACCAGGCCGGCAAAAAAAATAAGAACGTGTATGCCTATACCAACTGGTTCACGTTGGAAAACATTCTTGTGATGGCAGGTGCCCACAAATGGGGTCAAAAGAACATCAGGTTCAAGGGTAATGATGATTATTGCCTTCCGCCAGCGGATGATATTCTTGCAACACTCAGGGAAATGAAGGCAGATCAAATGAAAAAGCCCGTTATAGATAAATACTGGGACAGAATCATTTTATCAAATATTGAATTATGCAATTGGTTGCTGACAGCAACATCGGGGAAAGTAATTAAAAATATGCCAGATTCTGCCAAAGTACTGCAGAGTTATACCGGTGTTTGGAAAATGGCCGGTACAAAAGGTGAAAAACAAATCGAGACAGATCACCTGGATCTTATTATCGGGGCTATTAAGCTACTTGCACCGAAACATTTTATTTTACCGGCAATAAAACAGTTAAGAGATCAATTGAAATCAAATATAGATTCTGATTAATTGAATTCTATTTTTGAATGAATCACTAAAATACTTCTCCTGTTAAAATATGGAGATTTCAACAGGGAAAATGAAAATTGAAGGGTGCATTTCAAATTGTCTCTGGGCCGTGGTCGGCGTCTCCAAGAACCGAAAAATTTGTAGATCATCCGTTCGTTTCGTAGAGCGGAACCGAGGTTGAAGGAGAAGTGTTTTCAACCTTTTTTAGGATCTCCTTAGGAGTAGGGTTTCCAACCTTTCGAAGGTTGGAAACCCTTGAGCCTCGGATTCACTCCACCAACCAGCGACAATTATATATACACCATTCATAATCTATTGAAAACCTATGAAACGTATTTCGCTTTTCTACAATGATACAGTCTGGCAAGTCTCAATCGAACCTGAGTTAGACGGGGCCCGGTCGGAATTGAATTGCCACAGGCTTTAGCCTGTGGAAAACGTAAAATGCGATAAACGACGGCTTTAGCCGAACTTAATTTAAGCATTTTCCTGATGGTTTGGCTAAAGCCAAAATTGAATAAATTTGTTCCTCAAGCTAAAGCTGGAGGCAATTCATGAAACCACTTCCAGCCAATGCGGTGTATACTACTTTATTGCACCCACGGAGCAGGATGAATTTAAAATGCACCCAAATTGAATTACCCCATTCTATTCAATTTTAAAAAAAGGCCTTGAAGAACCCCTGCCCTTTCATACTTTTTCGGACCCTGTTTGTACTGTTGATGCCGTATTATATGCATCTGTCTCCGGGGATGGATGGTCCCAGGCTACGGCCCAATGTCATTTAGTTAAGGAATAATTCTAATCCGTTCCAGAGGAACGATATGTGGGTAGCATGCAAATAGCATTCTTGTAATTTTCGTTCCGTAGGAACGGTATGTGCCGTCTCCGGTATCAGCCGGTACATTATCCTGTGCATGCCATATACCGTTCCTATGGAACGCTCATGACGTTAATATTTTTTCTACCCATTTATCGTCCCCAAAGGAACGAACGCACGATTTAAAAGCCCTTATTAAATGACATTGGGCTACGGCCCGATCCCGCATACCAATGGCGAATCCACCTTTCTACCCCTTTATGAAGTATAGTTTAATAATTAAACTCCCGGCCGAGCACGTCGATCAGGTATTCCCTTTTGTCGTCGGCATATTCCCAGAACATGGCTCCGGCCAGGTTGTTCTTCTTAATATATGCACATTTTTCCCTGATCGACCTTTCGTCATCATAGGTGATAAACACTTTTGTTTGCGGATTAAATAAATATGGCGCTTTTGCAATGTCATCCCAGTATTTAGTAAATCCCATTTTGTTTTCAAGACTGTCTTTCAGGTAATCAAATCCTCCTTCTCTCACGAAAGTCTTCACCCTTCGGTACAATCCATTGTTTTCAACCGTATCCATTTCCCATCCTTTGCCATAAAAGCCCAACCCCACCACCAGCTTCTTTGCAGGTACGCCTGCCGCCAGGAAAGCCTTAACTGATTTATCCGTTGATCCCTGCGCAGGGTCGTCTGAAGAAGCATACAGGTTGGTATGATGGCTGGATATTGTATCGGAACGGCCCGCATAGTCATACGCCATTAAATTGATGAAATCCGTGTATTGCTGCACCTTGTCCATTTCCGTGTGTTCAATAAATTCCTGCTGACTGCCTACCGCTGTAGTGAGCAGGTATTTCCTGCGGGTGATTTTTTTAAGACTGTCGAGTCCCTGCCTCAACTCTTTGAAAAGAAGCGTGTAGTGTACCTTGTCTTCCGGCCTGAATATGTTGCTGTCACCCATAAGGCCGGGATATTCCCAGTCAATGTCCACACCATCAAGATCATATTTCGCAACAATATCCACGGCGCTGTAAGCAAATGCACGGGTAGACTCATCCGTTAGTACGGCGTCAGAAAAATTTTTGCTCCATGTCCAGCCACCGATCGAAATGAGGATCTTCAGGTCACTATTCTGTTTTTTCAATGCTGTGAGCCTTCTGAAATTGATGGTATCGGTCGCTTCTCTGTGCAACCATGCCCGGTTGTCTTTCACATCTACAAAAGCATAATTGATATGTGAAAGTTTTTTCGGATCCAATGAATCAATATCTGCCAGGCCCCTGAAACCACCCACGTACGCAATGATCACCGGTCTCTTCTTTGGTTTTTTCCCGGATTCATTTGCAAACAGAAATAATATGGGCAGGATAATAACCATGAATAAAATGATCGCCTGTTTCATGTTAATAAAAATTAGTAGTAAAATAAAAACTTTATAATTTGTACAGCACGGCTGCCTCCTTGGGCAGGCAGGTCATAAATATACAGAATAATGCAAGCAATAACGATTTCATCTGACCGTTAAAGAGAAGTGACCTGTTCATCAACACCAGCTCTAAAACCGGACTGAATGGGGTTCTTTTTAATTCGATCTGCCACCTTATTTGCAAATACAGCACTATAGCTGCAATTTATTTTCGCATTCTTGACCTGAGAAATGCCCTAAAAGTAATGTTGATGTTCACCTTTGTTCACCACTGTTCAGGTTTGGGGACAACCAGCCTCATAAGGGACTAATATTATTTACGGTTGAAAATGCGCCACCCCCATATTGTGATTCTAATATCTTTTTTAAAAGGCTGCTTTTTAATTTTAATTTAAAAACCCATTGGACATTTTCAAACTTACAAGACAAACACTTCACGAATGCAGACGCCCGGCTCACCAATTATACTTTTTAGATTTGCCAGCTATTTTCCATTTATTATCAAACTTTAGGCTGCCGCAACCGACAATTCAAAAATGCGTATCTTAAGTATTTGATTTTCAACACATAAAAGATGCTGACAATTGCGTAAATTGCTGTATTGGTCGCAAGTTTAGCGGAGATCTCATCATAAATATACTATCATGACAAAGACAATTATCTTTTTACTGGCTACTGTAATCTCTACTTCTGCTGTTGGACAAACTTTCGAAGGAAAAATTACTTATACAAATTCCTTTAAAAGTAAGACCCCAAATATGAAAAGCGAACAATTCAATAAAATGATGGGAACGACGCTAGAATATTATATCAGGAACGGAGATTATAAATCTGTCGCAAATGGATCGCTTTTACAATGGCAACTTTATGTAAACAGTGAGAATAAACTTTATACAAAAATGGCGAATTCGGATACTTTAATTTGGAACGATGGAGCTGTAAATGCTGACGAAGTATTGAAATCAGAATTGAACAAAGGAGCGGCAGAAGTTCTCGGCTACAAATGCGATGAGCTGATATTAACTTGCAAAAGTGGAATTCAAAAATATTATTTCAATTCTAAACTATCGGTGGACGCAGCAGTATTTATTAAACACAAATATGGTAATTGGTATTTTTTCATTTCAAAAACCAACTCACTCCCTCTAAAAATAGTTATTGAAAATGAACAATTTCTTTTAGAAAGTACAGCCACGACGGTAACAGCAGTGAAACTCGAAAAAGCGTTTTTTGACCTACCCCCTAATTCTAAAACAATAAAAAGTCCTTATTAACAAATAAAACATGTAGGCAAAATTTGTGTAAAGCAAAATTCTGTACCTTAATTTCTGCATAATTACCCAGGCGGTAAGTCAGACCAATAAAAATTTCAACACCAATGGGGGTATTCCTTCTATCAATCGTCTTGCTAACGAAAAGCATTTAGTTTTGCTTTAAAAATCGGTTAAAAGCACGGAAAAAATTTGATTCAGCAGAATAATATTAAAGAGTTTGAACAATTCTTTAACGAGTATTATATACCCGCGGTACGATATTGTGCCACGATGGTTAAGGATATGGACGATGCTGAAGATATAGTTCAACAGGTGTTTATTGGTCTTTGGAACAAAAGAGAAGTAATAAAAATTCATACTTCAGCAAGAGCATATTTGTATAAAACGGTTTACAATGCCGGCCTTGACTTTTTGAAACATGAAAAAGTTAAGGCTATACATCAGAGAGAAACAATTACAAATAACCAGGAGGGATTATATTCTGATAGCACAATAACAAATGAGCTCCGGCAAAAAATAGAAAAAGAAATTTCAGAGTTACCAGAACAATGTGGCAAAATATTCAAGATGTGCAAAATAGAAAATTTGAAGTATCGGGAAGTCGCATCGGAATTGAATATTTCAGAAAAAACAGTGGAAAAGCAAATGGGAAAAGCACTGAAATTGCTTAGAGAGTCATTGAGAGAATACCTTCCACTGTTCTTAATACTGTTAAATTGTTTAAGATGAAAAACGATATTGAAATAAACGAATTGCTGTCAAGGTTCTTAGCCGGTGAAGCCATGCCAGAAGAGGCCATGATGTTGGAAGATTGGATTGAAGCTTCCCCGGCAAACCAGCTTATATATAATAATGCTGTCAGAATTTTTGAATCTCCTGAAATGGTGAATCAAAATGAAACAAAGCAAAAAGCATGGGAGAAGATTAGGGCAAGCATTAAGAATAACAGAGAAACAAAAAAAGTTAAACCAATCAGGACGTGGATGGCGGTGGCTGCATCCGTTGCCTTACTGATAACAGTTGGCACCGTTATCAGGTATTATTTTAATAGACATGACTCTCTTATTTATAGTGCAACTTCAATGCCAAAGACAGTACAACTAAGTGATTCATCCGAAATTACCATTGCTCCCAGGTCTATTATTACAGTGGATAAGGAATTTGGGAAATCAAACAGGAATATTAAACTTGAAGGCTCTGCTTCTTTTTCAGTGAAGCATGACAGTGCAAAGCCGCTAATTATTACTGTAAACACGTTTTATGTTAAAGATGTGGGTACAAAATTTACGATCACCACATCGGCAAATGCTGACACGATTTATGTATCTGTACAGGAAGGCGAAGTTTTGGTTTATGATAACAATAGGTCGGTCGCCAGCCTTATTGCAAATGAAAAAGCCAGGTATATAAAATCAATAAAGAAACTGGATGCGTATAAAAATATTCGGCAACTAATAAACACCGGGTCCAACCCCAAAAAGGCACTTTTTGAAAACCCGATTTCTGAGAATTCAAATAGGAACACCAGCATAAGAATTGAAACCCTTCCAAAAAGAAATATTTCTACAAAAGTAGACACCACAAAAGGGGCTGTTTTATTTGAGTGCAGTATATGTGGTGAAAAAGGTAATCTTCTATTTGTTTTATTACCCGGGAACATACCAAATGCCAGTGGTTTCCTTTTTTATAAAGAAGCCGGCTCAACTAATTACAAACACAAAGAACAACTTAGCCCAGGCGAGTATAAATGGTATTTTAGCGATTATGGAAACTTGAAAACAGAGGGGAAGGTAATTATAAAAAGAAATGACGAAGTGAAGATTAAATTATTTGAAAAATAAAAAATAGAAATATCTAAAACCATGAAGTATTTAATTAAAATAGTATTTCTTTTACTTATATCCGGCGCATCCTCTGCACAACAAACAAACACTCCGGACAGCACCTGCAACATTCAGGACAGTGTGCTCATCCCAACAAAAAGCGGTATCAGCATTTCTGCAACTATTGTCCGAAAAAAAACTAATATTCAACCTTTACCAGTTGTGTTATTTTATACTACCTACTACCAGGGAGCAAGTGATGCAATCTTTGGTAAAATGTCAGCTGAAAAAGATTATGTGGGAGTTGTAGCCTATGCAAGAGGGATTCGTACCGATTTAAAATACTATATGCCTTATGAACATGAAGGAACTGATGTGTATGATATAATAGATTGGATAAATAAACAATCATGGTGCAATGGAAAAGTAGGAATGTTTGGCGGAAGTTATACTGGCTATTCTCAATGGGCAACTACCAGGCATCTTCATCCAGCCTTAAAAACAATAGTGCCACAAGTTGCTGTAATGCCGGGTTTTGACGTGCCAATGGAAAATAATGTTCCTACGAGCAATATATTAAGCTGGGCAAATGACAATACTTACAAATATCCGCCACTAAGAAGAAGTTTGCCTTTTGAATGGTTTGAAAAAGGAACTTCATTTCGCAGTTTAGATAGTTTAGCCGGACAACCCAATGCTATTTTTCAAAAATGGCTAAAACATCCTGCTTACGATAATTACTGGCAGTCGATGGTGCCGGCATCTGAAGAATATGCGAAAATTAATATCCCTGTTTTATCTACAACAGGTTATTATGATGGCGCACAGATTGCAGCATTACAGTATTTCAAACTTCACAACAAATACAATAAAAATGCTAATCATTATTTTGTGATTGGACCTTATGACCATTGGGGTGGACAACGAAATGCCCCGACCAATTTAATGGGCTATAACATCGACCCGGTTGCAAATATCAATATGCAGGAATTAGCTTTTCAATGGCTGGACTGGATTTTAAAAGATGGTAAAAAACCAGCGCTTTTAAAAGACAAAATCAACTATCAGGTAATGGGAGCAAATGTATGGAAGCATGTGCCATCATTAAGTAAAATGAACAATGATACTTTGACCTTTTATTTAAACAATACCCGAATCGCTGACCATTATATTCTTTCTGATGTAATACCAAAAAGTACAAGCTTTATATTACAAAAGGTGGATTTTAAAGACAGGGGAAATCAGAATAATTATTTTACTCCTCTTATTGTTTTTGATACACTGGATGTAAGCAATGGTTTGGTCTTTATGACAAAACCCTTTGAAAAAGAATTCGCAATAAATGGCTCATTTACCGGAAATTTAATTGCCGCTATCAATAAAAAAGATATGGATATTTCAATGGCTTTATATGAGATAATGCCCAATGGTAGCTATTTCTTTCTCACACGATATGTTGGCAGAGCCAGTTTTGCCAGAAATTTTGCGAAAAGGCTATTATTAACACCTAATGAAAAAGAACAAATTATATTTGACAATACTCGTTTTGTAAGTAAAAAAATAAGTCAGGGGAGTCGTTTGGCAATTTTCCTGAATATTAATAAACATCCTTTTGAAGAAATTAATTATGGCTCTGGAAAAGAAGTGGCAGACGAAATTATGAAAGATGCCGGCGAACCTTTGCAAATAAAATGGTATAACAATAGTTTCCTAAAAATCCCAATTTGGAAAGATTGAATAAACTGTAATGTATCAGGACTTACTGTAAATGTTTGGCGAAAGGTCCAATAGCATATACGATATTGCTAAATCAGCAGACGCACAATTCAGGCACATTTGCAAGGCACACAAAGCTGGCACAAAAAAACCAACCTTGCAGAAGAACTTGCTTGCCCAGGCACGGGACCCACCTCGCCTCATCAGTGAGTCATCCTGTTTACTATTGAAATTGCGCCTGCCCTTCTTTGTGATTCCAATATCTTTTGGAAAATGCTCCTTTTTTAATTTTAAATTAAAAATCCTGCGGACATTTTCAAAACTTACCAGGTAAGACGACTTACGAATGAAGACCCCTCAGAATAAAAATTGAAACGACCAGAATTTGGCTCGCACACATGGCTGGTAACATTGCTTGTAATCTATTGGCTTTTTTTAAGGTGTCATAATGGTACATGCGAAAATTATCACTTTACACTGTTAGTGCCCGCTTTAATTACTTTCAATGTTTGTATGTTTTGTCCTTGTTTTACTCTTACGAAATAAACTCCCGCTGTAAGTAGCTCTCCAAACCTATATTTTTCAGACGAGGCACCTGTTCTTTGGTAAAGCCTTCTGCCCGAAATATCAGTTACCACTATTTCAACAGTTTCATCTCTTAACGCGCTTTGTATCTCCACCGTAAAATTGGTGCTTGAAGGATTTGGAGATACTTTAATTGTAAACAATGATGTGCCGGCGATCTGAGTCGGTGGCGCGGCCATTATGCGTGATGCAATTTTTGGATTAGCGGGATATTCTATTAAGGTTGAAAGAGTATTTACTCCACTATGACTTTGCAGATCAAGGAGTTTTTTAAAAGTTGAACATTCTATATCGTAAAAAAACAAAACGCCTTCGTCTCTGCTTCCTCCCTTTGACGTACTTCCATACAATTTTCCATCAGAAGCTAACAACAGGCTACCTGTGGGATGCTTAGCACCAATAAAATTGAAACTTCTCAACTTCTTGTATATCTTAAGTGCCGGATCATAAGAACACCTCCATTGTTGACGCCACCTGCTATTGTCATTCCGCATAATCTTCCGTCAGGAATTTGTACTAACTTACCAAAGGGCTCAGCACCATCAGTGTATGTAAAAGTTTTTAGAGTCGTAAAGTCAGATAAAGCTGGATCGAAAGAAAAAATTGTTCCCGATGAAGTAGTACCGTATAATTTTTTATCAGCACCTTCCACTAAACCTCCGTTCGGACTGGCTCCTGAGTCCAGGTTTTTTAGGCTAGTATATCTATAAGTAACCGCCTCTAAAGAGTAAATCGTACCTGCATTATTACTTCCTCCTGCACTTGTTGTTCCATAAAATTTTCCATTAGAAGCCTCCACCAGTTCACCTGGGCTGGTACCCGGCACTTCGTACACGAACACGTCGGTTAAAGTATTAGAAGACACATCATATTTTGTAATAGTACCGCCTCCATGTCCTCCGTGACTGGTGGTGCCATATATAACCTGCCCTTTACCTGCGTTAGAGATTGATAAACCGATGCTGATTAAAAAAATAATATTAGCATTCCATGCTGCAAACGATATAGACCTTTTTCGAATAAACGAAGTATAAATCTTCATATAAAGCTGTTTTAATTGTTAAAATAGTTGCATCAGAGGTTGATACTATACCCTGGAAATAATACTAAAGAAAATTCCGGATTTAACGAATAAAACGAGGTGTGGGACTATAAAGGTAAAAAGTATAGTACTATTCTGCAAGCTTTATACAGGCAATTTGTAAAGGCCATTCCTTTCCGGCATCCCGACGCCTTGTTAATGGTCTCTAAAGGTAATGTGTTAGCAATTGAGTCAAAGCAGTAAGTATTATTTATTTCTTCGAAAGATGTTAAAGGATTTTTCATTAAATAGTTTACGTATTGATTGCATAATTTTGTCCATGCCTTTTATTTCTGCTTCCTTCTCCTGTCGTTTATTACTAAGAACAATCGTTTTTATCCTGGTTTTAGTTTATGCAAGTCCAACATTTGCACAAACCCGGCCTGTAGTCGAATTAGCTCCCGGAGTATTTCATTATTTCGGTGATGAATTACAGCGAAAATCAGCCAATTGCACATGGATCGTTTTCAAGGATTATGTGTTGGTAATTGATGCCAATTATCCATGGGGCGCTGTAGAAATACTGAAAGAGATTCGAAAAACTACTGACAGGCCGATCCGTTTTTTGTTTGATACACATTATCATCATGATCACACTTTTGGTAACTGTGTATTTGTAGATTCCGGAGCCACTATTGTTTCAACCAGGAAAACCGCCGATGAAATGCATACCCTCGGCCAATATGAATGGGATCATGCATCTGAATATAGTGGAGTCAATATGTCTGGTTACCGGCGAGAATTCCCCTCACTTACTTTTGAACAGCAACTTGTGTTTGACGATGGTATACATCGGGTAGAACTTATCAGAATGGGACCAGCGCATTCGGGTGGAGATGGAGTGGCATATCTTCCGAAGGAAAAGATATTGGTTACAGGCGATCTTTGTGTGAATGGAAATCCATGGGGAAATAATGTAGCGGATGCAAATGCTGACTATGATAAGTGGCTTGAAGTTCTTGGAACCATGGCTGGCTGGGATGTAAAAACTGTAGTGCCGGGACACGGCGATCTCGGAACAGTAGAAACATTGAAACAACAGCGATCGTATCTTAAAGATATGCTTGATAAGGTTCGTCAAGGCATAAAAGCCGGCAAATCGAAAAAGGAACTGGTTAAAGAAATAAACTTGAGCAAACATCCTGTTTACGGGCTGAACAAAGTTTCCAATATACGTTCAATTGGTTTTATGTATGATAAATTATTAAGCAAGCCACATTAGGTTTGAAGCCTGAATTCCCCCTTATTTTGCTCAATATTTTCCTGGCCTCGTCGATCCGTTTCACCGCTTCAGGTTGGAACGACAATGATTTTTCCAGCAGAAATACCTGTGGGCCAAATCTTATACACACCCTCGTTTTTTTCTTTTGAACACCTGTCTTATTGAGACCGGTGAGACACTTTTCTTTTACTCATTACTGTAGTAATGGAATGTTGCTTACTTCACTGTACCCGCTCTTTTGCTCCTATATTTTTTCATCCTCTTTTACAAACACAGTGAAACGGAGCTATACCTGTTCCAATGTCCCGCCCTGACTTTTGGCATTGTTGTGCGTTCGTGCACAAGATGCTAATTTATTGCTCTTAGAACTTTTATTTTCCACCTTCCATTTTCCTTCACCCATATATCTGTCCAAAACCATGTATATAAAGTTACTTTACCAAATTCATCTTTTTCTATTACTTTATTTCGATAAGTTAACATGCCTAAATCACCAAAAAATTCAAGAACCAGGTTTTCATATTGTACGTCGGTTATTAGCCATTTGCCATTTACACGATCATGTATATACTCTGCTCTGTTAAAAAACTCATCTTCGCCTTGGCTGATAAAATCTTTTGCAAGAATACTATCGAATAAAGCAGCATCATGCTTTTGCATTGCAAGCGGCAGAATAACTTTGGCTTTAATTATTTCACGTGCATTTGAACTGTCTCTTTGTAGATCATTTGTTATTAAAGTATAGTTTGTAATACCAACAGTAGGTGTTTTTAAATCTATTTTATAATTAACCTGTACATATTTATTTGAAGTTTCATTTGTTGTAAGCTTAGAAGAGTTTTTCTCAACATCTTTACAGGCTGAGATGACAGCAAAGATGAGAAGTGCCAGAATTAAGTATTTCATGTTGCTTAATTTTTAATATAGTTTACCTTCGCAAATTAAAAATGAGGTTATTTATTCATGACCGCAAGTATTAAAGCCACTCTCAACAGCCTCGTTCTCCATTACAACGGAAAATCAGTATCAAATAAAAAACGTTGGGGCTGGGGTAATGGCTTCCGCGGCAACCGAAATCAGGCGCAATGCCGTTTAAGAATTCTTACACTATAAATTCACTGAAAATTTATCTCTATCCTTCCTTCATTTATACATCCATTAAAAACTACTTCGCCAGCTTCATAAATTCTATTTTTCCCCTTTTAAATGCCCCCAGTACTTCCTGCTTAGCCTGCTCGGAAGGAAAGTGGCCCAATTTCTGAAGCCATGACATGGAATTTTCAAGGTACCTGATATAATATTCAGCATCTTCTTTTGACCGGGTTGGCTGGCCATCCACCATTATATAAATCGGGCTGGTATGTGCAAAGGGTGTTTCAGGCCTCATTGTTCCAAAATACCTGTTAAACAAGGTAAGCCCCCCTCCTGCTTCACGGCGCCGGGAAAAACTAACACCCCTGATTGCATCTTCCTGGTCAAACTGGTGCACCCTTGCAGCAATCCACCCGCTTTTCACCGGTTTATATTCAGTTTCCAGTTTTGCATAATATTGTCCCTCTTCAATGATCTTTTCAGCAATCACTACGCCGTTGGCAATAATTTCGATGCGGTCAACAGGCAATTGACTCCACATTTCTGCATTGATTGTTACTGTTTTCCTGCCGGAAATTTTAATTTCCTCTCCCGGATTTTTATTATCTGCCCGGCAAAAAAGAAAGGGGGAATTGGTTATAAAACTGTTGCCCCTGTTCAATGCATCAATCCAGTTCTGGTAATTGAAGTCTCCATTCAAATTGGCATACACACGGTTAGCGCCAACCGTAACCCACTTAGTCATTTTGTCAGTGCCCGCGGTAGCCGGGATTTTTAAACCACAATTAAGAAGCCGGTACCATAATTTTAATCCGGGGTTCATTCTTAGGTCGGGCACCACATCAGAAACAAATATCGGATCGCTAAAAGGATCTATTGAGCAAAGCAATTCAACCGCATCAACTTTTTTCAAAACAATGGCAAGCGGACCTTCCAATCCGGGCCATGCAGCAAAATGTGCCCAGGATACATGCCCTCCCTGTGCGTGGGTTTCATCACAGGCTTTAATATTGAGTGGGTACTGGTACTGGCGGATCGGCTTCACCGGTTCGATCAGTTTTTTCAGGTTTAACAGGTCTATATGCCCAAGCCGGTCTTCACGGTATTCCTGGTTCACATAAATTATATGGGAGGCGTCCGAAATCGGTTCCGGAACTCCCCGGAATCTATCATTATCATCGGTAAAATCGGAAGTTAAAATATTGCATACATTTAGATCCTCTGCCTTCATTTCCAGTAAAGCCGTTTCAGGGTCTATATGGTGAACATGCACATCGCCACTATACCATTTCCCCTCCCTGAACTCAAACCATTTCTGCAACTGGATCCGTATGGTATCTGTCTGAGCAGAAATATGGAACGTGCTGTCAAAAAAACGATAGGCATAGCCTTTAACCACTTCAAATTTCAGGTTTGCCTCCGGAAGATTTATGCGGAATTCCCCTTCTACATAAGCAAACCTCCTGTCGTTGCCTAGCATTGCATCTCCCCCGCTTGAATCCAGGAGGAAATCAACCAGGTGCCCTTCCGGGGCATAATAAATTGAATCCTGTTCTGTTACCCGTATTTTTGCAGCCGTCGGCTTGTTATGTTCATCGAGGATTTGAACAATGATCTTTTTTTGTTCCCCTCCATTACTTAAAACTAAAAATGTTCCGCAATGATTATTCCCTTCAGAAAAACCTCCACAAAAAAATAAAAGTGGGAAAATCAACAGGGCGTTCTTTACGCTGAATTTAGTTATTGATTTTTTCATATCTCCCTTTTGTAAAGCTGAAATGAATTAATACTCACCAAAATCAATCATCAATTGCTTCACCAACCAATATATGGAATTTCCATTCTGTATCATCCAGGTTGGCTTCCTGCGTTTGTTTCATTAAAATACCAATTATTTTTTCCCTGGGATCAGCGAAATAATTTGTATTAAAATAACCGCCCCAGCCGAATGTTCCGATACTCCCGTTACCACCTTTATCCTGGCCCTGCGCAGTGGTCACTGAAAAGGCCAGGCCGTAATATCTATCTGGTTTTTCCCCCCATATTTTCCCAACCTGGTTGCCCATAATGCTTTCAACTGTTGTGCGGCTTAATAACCTGACTCCGTTGTATTCGCCTCCGTTGAGGTACATTTGCAAAAAAGTCGCATAATCTTTAGCAGTACTGGAAAGCCCGGCTCCGCCTGAGAAAAAGCTTTTTGCCCCTTTTACAGGGTAGTCGGGATCATAGAATGTTACCGGGTACCGTTCCCATTGGCCCTTGCTGTTTTTTTGCTGAACGGTCACTAATCTGCCAGCCTTTCCCATTGGTTGGTAAAACCTTGTATCATTCATGCCAAGCGGGTCGAAAATATGTGTCTTAAGGAAAATATCGAAAGGCATCCCCGAAACTACTTCGATCAAATAGCCCAGGACATCCAGGCCTTCGCTATAAGTAAATTTTTCTCCGGGTTCATGATGCAGCGGCAGTTTAGCAAGTTTTTTAACACTTTCTTCAATGGTGATTTTTTCAGTTGTAAACAAATCAGTAACACCGGCCTTCTGGTATATCATCTTTATGCGTTCATCGCCATCAATTATTCCATAACCAATTCCGGAGGTATGGGTGATTAACTGGCGAATGGTAATTTCTGTTTTTGCCGGCTGGGTTGTGTATGTAGTATCGCTGTATTTAAAAGTTTTTAAAACCTGCGGATCTTTGAATTCAGGAATATACTTCGAAACAGGGTCATCCAGTTGAAACTTACCTTCCTCCCAAAGCATCATCACCCCTGTTGCGGTAATGGCTTTGCTTTGTGATGCAATGCGGAAAATATCATCACGCTTTAACGACCTGCCCGTTTGGTTGTCGGCCATACCATGGGCTTTATAATAAACAATTTTACCGTTACGGACCACAAGGGCTACCACACCCGGTATTTTACCCTCAGCAACAGCATTTACACACATACTGTCAATGCGTGCAAGGCGCTCAGGCGATATTCCGGCGCTTTCCGGGGAACTCTCTGTAAGTACCGGTGATTTCTTAACTGATTTGGTTTGAGCATACAGGCCGGAAATGACTATAACCAGGGATAGAACGAGGATAGCTTTATGTTTCATTTTGATCATACTGGAATGTTTTAAGGCGGCGGAAATTTAGGTTTTTTAATTCAGGCGGCAATATAGTGAATTCCCCGGCAAGGTCTGTTAGTGATGAGCGCATCAGGCATAAATTCCATCACTTTTATTAACGGCGCTTCCCATTTACATAAAGTTCAATTGTCAAGCTTCATTAATTACGAAACCAAATTTCACAAACATCCAACCTCATCTGTAAGTCTCGTCATTAAAAGGATAACACCTTAGGATGGTTCCGGTCTATACGTCCCGTCTGACCGGAACACATTAAAAGGATAACACCTTAGAATGCTTCCGGTCTGCACGTCTCATCTTTTAAGTCTCGTCTGACCGGAACACATTAAAAGGATAACACCTTAGAATGCTTCCGGTCTGTACGTCTCATCTTTTAAGTCTCGTCTGACCGGAACACATTA
>JBDTWP010000057.1:0-23870 GCA_040006615.1 Ferruginibacter sp. | reverse complement strand
AATTGCATATTTGGTATCAAGTTTAAAATTTCACCTGTTATTTTTAATACGAAAGTTAATTTTGGTGAATACCGGGGTTATGTGTACCCGCTTAGCTATCTTATGGAACAGGCGGTGACAGACCAGGTAAAGAGGGCCCCTTCCTTTACTGCACGGGTGGATCTGTTGAACAGTTATTTTCAATCCATCATTACTGAATACGCAGGTTCATGGGAGTCCGTTCGTGTTGTATCGTCTATACTGCAACATTGCGACCAGGAAAATGATTTTACCACTCCGATTGAAGACATGGCAGCACAATACCATATTTCCGCAAGAACCCTGCACCGTTATTTTGAAACCACTACCGCTTTCAGCAGTAAAAAAGCGTTGCAATTATTGCGTATACGAAAGGCCGTGACACAACTTGCCCATTCGCCTTATGATTTCAGTTACAACAAATACGGTTATTATGATCATAGCCATTTTTATAAACATCTGAAACAATTTTTACGGAAAGAAACATTGGAAAACGAGCAGCCATATCTAAAAATACTGGAATGGTTGCACAAAAAATAATACAGGGTTAAATCCAGGACTGAGTTGAAATCAGGATTACTAAAGGGATGGCAGGTGGAGGAACAGGCAGGCGTACCCGCAAATAATAGAGCATGGAAATAGCCAGGACGGCCAGCTCTCTTCTTCAGACAAAGCTTGTTCTAATCTGTCAGGAGGCCGAGGATAAAGTAAAATTTGCCGCCGCTTAAATTAGATTGCCCTTTGTCTCTCTTCTTCAGATGCCGAAGTTCTTCTTCTTGCCGCTTGTACCTTATTATTTCCAAAACGATAGGTAAAAGTAATGTTGGCTACCCTGGTTTCCCGGTAGGCATGCCATTTTTCTATGTAATTATCGTAGGTAATAACCGCCTTTGGCAAATTGGTCCAGAAAATATCGGTAATATTAACACGGATGGTTCCTTTATTTTGAAAAATAGTTTTTTGTATCCCTGCCGATAACCCCCATTGCGGATCCAGCACCATAAAGCCATATTGTCCACCGGTGTTTAGGTTGGCATTCAATTCAGCCAGCCACCCCTTTTTAAGTGTAAAACTGTTATTGGTTCTGACGTCTGCAACCGGCTTACCTTTCTTTAAAACGGTGTTACTTAGGTTGCCATTGAATTTCTCGTAATAGAGATTGGCATTGTTGACCATATTCCACCAATTACCGATGCGTACAGGTACTGAAATGCCCAGGCCGGCATAATCAGATGATGCCAGGTTGATCGGGATCTGGACCGTTACATTTTCTTCAGAAGGAATAGTAGGGAACACATCCCTGAATTTGGCAATAGCAATATTCTGATTATTTAAAGTATGGCTGTAACTGGCAGTAAAATTCAGGTTTTTCAAAGTATAACTCAATTCGTATGACCAGGTTATTTGTGGCAGCAAACCCGGCCTCCCGGTTGCATAAGTAGTTACATCGATTAAAAAGAGGAAGGGATTCAATTGTGAATAACCCGGCCTGTCTATACGACGACTCACTGAAATACCCACAGTTTTATCTTCCTTTATTTTATAATTAAAGAATGCACTGGGGAATAACTGAAAATAGCTTGAATCAAAGTGTACTTTGCCAATCTCCTGCTCTGTTCTAATATTGGTTTGTTCCCCTCTCAATCCGACCTGCAGGTTAAACTTCTTAATCTCTTTGGATAAATTTGCATAAGCGGCAATATTATTTTCATGGTACAAAAAATGATTGGTTTTATTAATATCATTTTGGGGCGTACCATTGCTTACATTAAAAAATTTAGCATCATTATCTGAAGAAACAAAGCTGGTTTTAAACCCCGCTTCCCATTTGGCATTCTTTTTTAACGGATTCACATAATCCACTTTTGCTGTTTTAAAGCGGAGTTTACCCTCCTGGTCTCCATCCAGCGTGTAATCTGGTTGAAGTGAAGAGCCATCAAGTTTAAAATAGGTGGTAGCATTTACTGTTAGCGACCTGGAATTATATATACCATAATCCACATCCGCCGTTATCTCCCTGCCGGTTGTGTCGAAAATATGCTTGAAATTAAGGTTGCCCAGCACATTGTTGCCCTGGTCGTTATTGGTGGCATGTGAGCGAAATGTATTGATAGCTTGTTTATTTGGATCGATTACTATGGAACTATTGCTATTATCACGGCGATAGTAATTAAAATTTCCGTTCAGGACAATACCCAGGATCGATTTTTTTGTAGGGAAAAAGTCAATACCAAAGCGGGTGGCGTTGGAAGAAAAGGGAGATTTTGAATAATTATCTTTAAGATCCCCTCCATTATAAATACCATCATCATAAAAATTCCTGTCCAGTAACAAATGATTTAATCCAACCCGGTAAGAATAATTATAGTTGCCAAAAACATTCAGTTTTTTGTTACGGTAATTGAGGTTCATGCCTGTATTGGCTTTTGGATATACACCCTGCCCGTAACCCGATGTAAAGGTTCCGTTGACGCCCAAACGCTGATCCTTTTTCATCCTGATATCAATAATCCCTGAATTACCTGAAGCATCATATTTTGCAGATGGGTTGGTAATAATGTCAACACGTTCAATGGTAGCAGAGGGCAATCCACGCAGGTAATTAGCCAGGTCTGCTCCTGTCATCGGCGTCGGTTTTCCATCAATCATTATGATAACTCCCTGCTTTCCTTTTAAGCTTATTACATCATTTTGATCAATGTTTACGCCAGGTGAGCGTTCCAGTACATCCATTGCTGAGCTTCCGGCACTAACTATGCTGTTCTCCACATTCACTACAATGCGGTCGGATAATTTTTGTATGAAAGGTTTCCTTGCAATAACGGTCACACCACCCAACTGCTTCGTTGCTGGTTGCATTACAATTGATGGCAACAGAACAGTTGCCTGTTCCCGGGAGAGTGACACCGGAGCTGAATAAAATGTTGTGTAATTTAGGCTTGTTACCTTCATCAGGTACAAACCAATCGCAATATTTTCAAATGAAACGAATCCGTTTTCATCAGTAAGGGCCACTTTTATCAAAGACGAATCCTGATGCCTGATCAATTCCACAGCGGCGGATTCCAAATTTAGTCCCTGGTTATTGGTAACTGACAGTGTAATGGTTCCGCGATTATTTTCCTGCGCAAATAAGAGATTAAGGTAAGCTGCCAATAATAATGTAAAAATTGTTTTCATATAAATTACATTTTAAACAAATGTTACATTAAAACGAATACTTTCGTATAAGTTCTTTATCAACATCAATAGTAAACATTTGAGCGGCATATAGAAGAATATTGCTTGTCTGATTTTTACATCTGTCAAATTTTACATTATTGTTATTACAAAAGGGGTCATTCTTTTTATTAATGATCCGCTTAAAAATTATTTTATCATGGTACCTGAATGCTCTGCGACAATTTTTCATGTTAGTAATGTTGAGATGTCGATTAAATACTATACTGAAGTTCTGGGATTTACGGTCGATTTCCGGTACAAAGATTTAGCAGGCCTGGAATATGGCACTGTCTTAATTTACCTGTCAGGTCCCGGGCAGGATGTGAAGAAAACTGTTGGTGAAGGGAGCGTATATGTTTTTTGTGATGAAGTGGATCAATATTTCCGGGATATATGCATTAAAGGTGCATTTACTGAAATTGCAATCGATGACAAACCTTATGGCATGAGGGATTTTGCAATTAAAGATCCGGATGGCAATATGCTTAGTTTTGGTATGAGAAGCGTGGTTTAAGGAATAACGAAGTAAAACCTGTTTTTAAAAGATTCATATTCCTGTGGAAGCGTAATCCCCGGTACTTTCTTTTACCAAAGGCAAGAATAGATACCAGCACAATCCCAATAAATAACAGTTGTTGTCAATCGTTTGTAACTTGGCCGGAAAAATGCTCAGAGCGGGGGTTTTATTTACAGGCAAACTACAGCTTGCAACCGGTTTTTGAAGGTCATTACTAAAGATGATCAATTCGGGGGTAGGGTTGTTTTGTAACTGGTATTGGTATTTCCTGGTATCGATCATAACCGAACCTTCCTTAGGGTGAAATTTGTCGTGTACCAGGCTACCAATCTCCATACCATATTCATTCTTAAAAAATGTTTTACCGCTTAAAGAACCGGCACTTTCCAAAAAAAATAAACGATGATGATTGCCACAGGTGATCCTTGCTGACTGGTGGCGGGGGTTGTATTTTATGATTAGTTTGCAATCATTCTTATCGAACAACTGGTATTCCTGTAAGGAAGAACGTTCGTTGGATATCACTTCCCAATTCATAGGCTAATCATTTAAGTCACAAAGGTTATACTTTTTATAAAATAAATGCCTCCCGGAGCAGCAGGTAACAATTATATAACATTGGAACCAAATAATCATCAATAACATAAATCCTCACCAGGAAACTATTATACTTAATGAAAATAGAAATGTGTTTAACTTTTTTATGCAGAACAATACACAAAACTTCACAATCTTTATAAAAACTAACACTTTGTGGTATTGTTTGGGTGAATAAACAATCGTCTATTTGTATTATCCTATTATCGGGAAGAAAGTGCTTAAAACCCAAGAATAAAAATGTATTCGCCCGTTTTGATCCGTCACTACCCAAATGGAGTTATAAAATAAGTAGTTTTTTCTCAAGTTTGAACAGGCCCTGTTCCGTCTTTTCGGAACAGGGTTTTTTTATTAAAAATAGCCTTAGCTAAATATTTTACTAAATATTACTAAATTTATTAGTGTTAATAAAAGAAAGCTATTATCTTTGATCCGGAGTTTATTTTTACAACACATAACCAGATACATCACTTAAAAAAACTACAACAATGAGCAACGCAGAAAAATTGAAAGCACTTAAATTAACTATGGACAAGATCGATAAAGATTTTGGCAAAGGCTCGGTAATGATAATGGGTGACAAGCCCCACGTGGAACAGGAAGTAATATCGACAGGATCACTTGGATTGGATGTGGCATTGGGAATCGGAGGCTTACCCAAAGGCCGGGTAATTGAAATTTACGGACCTGAGAGCAGCGGTAAAACGACTATCGCCACTCATGTGATTGCGGAATCACAAAAAAAGGGTGGCATGTGTGCTTTTATAGATGCAGAACATGCTTTTGATAGTGGATATGCGCAAAAACTAGGTGTGGATATAGATAACCTGCTAATATCTCAACCGGATTATGGCGAGCAGGCTCTTGAAATTGCGGACCGCTTAATATTATCAGGAGCAGTAGATGTGGTGGTGATAGATTCGGTAGCGGCACTGGTACCTAAAAGTGAATTAGAAGGTGAAATGGGTGATAGTAAAATGGGATTGCATGCAAGGTTAATGAGCCAGGCTCTTCGCAAGCTGACAGCAACTATTTCTAAAACCAATTGCTGTTGTATTTTTATTAACCAACTAAGGGAAAAAATTGGTGTGATGTTTGGCAACCCCGAAGTGACTACTGGTGGAAACGCATTAAAATTTTATGCTTCGGTTCGGTTGGATATACGCCGTCTGGCACAAATAAAAGACGGAGACGAAGCAATTGGTAACCGGGTAAAAGTAAAAGTGGTAAAAAATAAAGTTGCACCCCCATTTCGCAGTGCAGAATTTGATATCATTTTTGGAGAAGGAATTTCTAAAACCGGTGAAATTATTGATATGGGTGTAGAACTGGGTATTGTACAAAAAAGCGGAAGCTGGTTCAGTTATGATAACAATAAATTAGGCCAGGGAAGGGATTCTGTGAAACAATTGCTCAATGATAATCCTGAAATGGCAAAAGAGATTGAGGCAAAGATCCGGGCCAAAATAGCCGAAAACCTGGGTACATAAAACATATTGGTTTTTAAGGGTTAGCAGTAAATACCAGCCATTCTTAATGGGATGGCTTTTTTGTGGCACTAACTTAATGCGAAAATCATGAGGATATGCAATCCGAAATCCAAATTTTAAATTTTCGAACTGAGTATTTGAGTTATTAGAGATCAGGATTATCAATTGCGATATATTCACCGGCAGATTCTTTTCGGTTGCTTCCCACAATACTGAGGGTACCGGCAAAATGAAACCTGAAATTTAAACCTGGTGGTAACTCCTGAATCAGGGCAATCATTTCCTTCGCTGAAAATCCATTTGTGCAAAGAATTATTTCTTTTACATGTTGCCTGTCAATAAGTAACGATAATTGCTGAATATTTCCTGCATCTTCTTTCCCTATTGACTGGTGTGGATTAATTCTTCCAACGATCCCATGGTGCTTATTATTTTTTTGCAAGATGGATGTTATAAAGACAAACTCTTTTTTATCAGCTATAATAAAACATCGTTCCCAATTTATGACCTCTTTTCTTTTATTCAAAAGGCGGTTAAGCCAATGGCCGATACCTGAAAATAAAAAACCCCTTATCCAAATAGCCGCCTGTATCAGCAGATTGTAAAAGTGTCCAATACGCCCGCCGTAATGCTTTTTTACAAACAGGCTCATTGCTCCGTAAAACAACCGAACATAATTCAGGCTGCCTCTTTTCGTACTTTCACCTTTAAAATGTACTATCGTACTTTCCGAAAAATAAATATTTTTAAAGCCGGCTTTTTGAATCCGGTAACTAAGGTCTACATCCTCTCCGTACATAAAGAAGCGTTCATCAAAACCTCCTGTTTTATCAAGTACTTTTCTATTGATCATCATGAACGCACCAGCCAATATATCCACTTCATGGCTTTTGTTTTGATCGAGATGGCCTAAATAATAACGGGCAAAAATTTTAGATGCCGGAAATAGCGCACTAAGTCCTGATAATTTAAATAATGAGGTGAGGGGCGACGGAAAGGCTCTTTTACTTTCCTTTAAAAAATGACCGCTGCCATCGATCATCCTTATACCCATTGCTCCGATAGTTTTTTGACTTTGAAAAAATGCCATGCATTTTTCCAAACAATCTTCCGGTAAAATGGTATCAGGATTCAAAAATAAAATGTATTCCCCGACAGTCTGCTTTAAAGCCAGGTTATTTGCCTTACTAAAACCGGAATTTTCCCTGCCCCAGATAAATCTAACCTTACTAAACCTGCCATCAAAAAAATCCTTACTTCCATCTGTAGAATTATTATCCACCACAATAATTTCTGTCTCTAAGTTTGCACAGGCCTTCATTACCGAGGATAGACATTGCTCGAGGAAAAATTTTACATTAAAATTTACTATAATGATCGAAAGTTGCAATAGAATTGAATTGGTGAACGAAATACGATTTTTTATACCATTATTCAAAATTGTTTTCTTCCCTGTCTCCATCACGAAAAATCGGGATGTTCCAAATAAGAACCACAGCCCTTAATTTTTGGCTTTACCAGCTTTATAAATCCTTTCAATTTTTCCAGGGTCGCGATAATATGGAATTCGCCCAATTATTCAATTGATTTGTAACTTTATGAAAATTAATATTATGAAAATTAGTGAATTAGGCTCCTGTGGACTATCCGCCTCCCAACAAGGACTTGGTTGTATGGGAATGAGTGAATTTTACGGAGCTGCGGATAATACAGAATCTATAAAAACCCTGCACCGCGCTTTTGAACTGGGGATTAATTTTTGGGATACGGCAGATGCGTATGGGCCTCACCTTAATGAAGAACTGGTAGGCAAAGCTTTGAATGGTATCAGGAATGAAATTACACTGGCCACCAAGTTTGGTATAGTCAGGGACCCTTCCAATCCAATGCTCCGGGGTCTCAACGGTAAACCCGAATATGTGCAATCTGCCTGCGAAGCAAGTTTAAAAAGGTTGAATACAGATGTGATCGATCTCTATTATTTGCACAGGGTGGATCCTGTTACTCCAATTGAGGAAACAGTTGGTGCAATGGCTAAACTGGTACAAAAAGGGAAAATAAAGGGTATAGGTCTATCGGAGGTATCGGTAGCCACGCTTCGAAAAGCTCATGCCATTCATCCCATATCTGCGTTGCAAAGTGAATATTCATTGTGGACAAGGGATCCTGAAGAAGGCATACTGGAAACTTGCAAGGAGCTGGGAATTGCATTTGTAGCCTATAGTCCGCTGGGGCGAGGTTTTTTAACAGGCCAGATCAAAAGATTTGAAGACCTCGAAGGGGGTGACTACCGCCGGTTTTCTCCCAGATTCCAGGGAGAGAATTTTCAAAAGAACCTTGAACTGGTTAATAAAATAACTGAGCTGGCTATCCAAAAAGGTTGTACTGCATCACAACTGGCTTTGGCATGGGTAATGGCACAAGGCGAATACATCTTTCCTATTCCCGGTACAAAAAGGATAAAATACCTTGAAGAAAATGTGGGATCGCTCAAAGTCCGTTTTACACCAGGAGAATTAGAGGCCATCGATACAATTTTTCCAAAGGATGCTGCTTCTGGATTGCGCTATCCTGGGCAAATGATGGCGAGCGTAAATGCCTGAATATCATCTGGATCCCCTATAGTTTTGCGCAGATCGCAACATCGTATGCAATTGTTTACGTGTAGACGGAATAAAGCCAAACGGCCAACGCCACTCATGAAGAACTTTTCGAATCAAAGAGTATAATTTGAGGCTTAGCTTTTATAAACGAAAAGTATAATGTCATCCGCACAACTAAATCCAACATCAGCTACTTTGGCGGGGGACGACCCCTTTAATTCGCTACCTTATAATTTTATAGTTTAAAATCGAAAAAACTTTGATAAACCAAAAGCATACAACACCGTTTATTGACACTTTACCATTTGTCAATAATCCTATCTTTTAAAAATCAAATTTGTCTAACTTAGATAATAAAATACTTAAATGGGACACTTCACAATTAACTTACCTAACAATCAGCTAGGAGATGTAAGGTGGGGAACAATAAAAAAGAAATCTCTTTTTTTAAATCCTTTTAAAGGTAATAGCCCGAACAATGAAGTTAAAAAAGGTTATATAGTAAGGATTGAGCCGACCTCTACCGAACCCTACGAATATCGTCTGTTAAAGACTAAGGAGGGTAAATGGTCTTCTGAAGATGATGGAGGATTTCAAGTGACACCCGATGATGAAATAAGTGTTTTAATCAGAGGTGCAATTGACAATTACGAAAGCAAACATTAAAGAAAAAATACTTAGAGCATTTATTTCCCGACTTTTATGACCTGACCATTAATGGCAGGAACAGGTCTGCACACAACATTTCCGCAGGTGTGGGCTTGACGCTTTCTAAAAATAATTTCAATAATTTTATAATCATATTTCTAACCAGCATTACCGCCGGCCAGACGGTTTTCAAAATCCACACCTGCTTAAATGCTGACCGATATAAATACCCTCATACCAGGCTATTATCTCCCGGATCGCAGAGCAGTTTAAAGAATAAATCTCCTCAAAGTTCAACTTTAGGGGATTTGGCGGGCTATCTTTGCAGGATGATGAAAAATACTTTGCTAAAAGCAACAAAAGCCGGGGCAATAGAGTTACAACGGTTTTTTAACGGAGAGTTTACAATAACGAATAAAGAAGGTATTAATAACCCGGTAACAGAAGCCGACCATGCTTCTGAAAGGGCTATTTTTGAGATTATTAAACATGATTTTCCTGGTCACTTTATCCTAAGTGAGGAGGCCGGCGAATTTATCATGGACAGTGAATATAAATGGATTATTGACCCTATTGATGGCACCATCAATTTTGCCAATGGTATACCTATTTGTTGTGTAAGTATTGGTTTGGAGCATAATGGAGAAATCATAATGGGAGCGGTCTACAACCCATTAATGAATGAGTTTTTTTTCGCTGAAAAAGGATGGGGTGCCACACTGAACGATAAACAAATCCAGGTAAGTAACAAGACACATGTAATAAAAAGCTGCCTGGTTACCGGCTTTCCCTATACCTACCTGGATATGCCGAATGGCCCTCTGCAGGTTTTTGAACGCCTGATCAGAAAGGGTGTTCCCGTCCGGCGACTCGGGAGTGCGGCGATTGATCTTTGCTGGGTGGCAGCCGGAAGATTTGATGGATTTTACGAGCACAATTTACAGTCATGGGACAGCGCGGCCGGCTTTTTGATGGTGGAAGAAGCCGGTGGAAAAGTAACCGATTTTGAAGGAACCCATTATTCCGTATATCAACCCAATCTCCTGGCTACGAACGGCAAAATTCATGATGAGATGATGGCTGTTATCAATAACCAAATTGTTTTATAATATTCAGGTCTCAAATTCTATCTTGAATGATGACTATTAAGCAAGACAGTCAGCGCGATCCTTGTAATATTCTTAAAGATCAGCACCTGCAACCTAAAATCTATATTTAATGAGCAATGGGCGTACGGAAATATCTACTCTTGGTGAGTTTGGTCTTATTGATCATCTTACACTAAACAATGAAACCAAAAAAGTATCAACTATATTAAGTGTCGGTGATGATGCAGCGGTGATTGACCATTTTGGTAAACAAACGGTTATTACCACTGATATGCTGGTAGAAGGCATTCATTTTGACCTGATGTATACTCCACTTAAACATTTAGGATATAAAAGCGTAATTGTAAACCTCAGTGATATTTATGCCATGAACGCTATTCCGACTCATATAACCATAAGTATAGCTTTTAGTAACCGCTTTAGCCTGGAGGCCCTGGATGAATTTTACGAAGGTATTTATGCTGCCTGTGAAAAATATGATGTTGATTTAATTGGTGGTGATACCACTTCCTCGCAAAAAGGATTTGTCATTTCCATTACTGCAATTGGTGAAGTAGCGCCGGATAAATATGTAAAAAGAAGTACAGCTCAAAAAGGGAATTTGCTTTGTGTTAGCGGATTTGTAGGAGGGGCATTTCTGGGCCTTACTATTTTGGAAAGAGAAAGAAGAATTTTCGCGGAAACCGGCTCTCAGCCCGATCTTGAAAACCAGGCGTACATTGTGGGAAGATTATTAAAACCGGAAGCAAGAAAAGATATCATTGAATTTTTCGCAGAAAACGATATTATACCTACTTCAATGATTGACGTTAGCGACGGACTAAGCAGCGAAACCCTTCATATATGTAAGCAAAGCGATCTTGGTTGTATAATATATGAGGACAAAATACCCGTACATGAAGATGCCAGGCAATTTGCCTATACACTTGAACTGGATCCCACAGCCTGTGCGTTAAGTGGTGGCGAAGATTATGAACTATTATTTACGCTGGCTCAAACTGACTACGATAAGATCGTATTAAATGAGCAAATCAGCGTAATAGGGTACATGACAGATGTCAATGAAGGCACTCATATATTAACCAGGGGGGGCAACAAACATGAATTAGTGGCACAGGGATGGAACCATATGAAAAGCTGATCTTTATTATAACGGGATAACAAAAAATCCAAACAGACCCACCTCAGCAGACAATATAAAATGCAAAAAGGAACTCTTTTATTATGTATAATCTTACTTGTTTTGTGTACGGGCTGTGCTGTAAGTAAGAATTATAACCCTGGCAATAAATTTTCAAAACAGGAATTAGAGCAGGATTATTCCCTGCTTAGAAATATTCTGGAAGAGAAACACCCTTCCATTTACTGGTACACCCCGAAAGACAGCATGAATTATTATTTTGACAGCCTCTATAATAATATTGCTGATTCCATGACCGAACTGCAGTTTGGGTGGAAAATACTGGCGCCTCTCACAAATAAGATACACTGCGGCCATACCAGTTTCGGGATGAGCAAAAACTGGAATAGGTTTTTTAAGAACAAACGAACACCGTCATTTCCGCTTTTTGTAAAACTATGGGGCGATACCATTGTGGTAACGGGCAACCTGAACAGAAAGGACTCGATTATTAAAAGAGGGACTTTGATAACTTCTGTAAATGGCTTTCGAAACCATGAACTAATAAAAAAAATGTTCCAGTATCTTCCGTTGGATGGCTATTCGGATAATGTGAATTACGTCCGTATCAGCGGCAATTTCCCCTATTACCACCGTAATATATTTGGCATTTCCAAAAATTACAAGGTAGGATATATCGATAGTACCGGAATTGAAAGAACCACCTTGTTGCCCCTGTACTTTCCTGTTGCTGATACCACAGGTAAAAAGCAAAAAATGGTAAGGTTACAAAAAGTTCCGCGACAAAAAATTAAGCAGGAACAAAGGGAGGGCGCCCGATCCCTCGAGATTGACACCGGTATGGAAACAGCTACTTTATCCCTGAATACATTCTCCAACGGCGAAGGAAGGCATCTGAGACCCTTCATCAGGCGTTCTTTCAGAAGAATAAAAAGAGAACAAATAAAAAATTTAATAATTGACCTGCGCAGCAACGGAGGCGGGGATGTCACTATGTACGTTAAACTAACCAGATATTTACGAACAACAAAATTCAAGGTAGCTGACAGTGCTTATGCGATTGCAAAAAATCTTTCGCCATATACTGCATATATCAAACACGGCTTATTTAATAATATTGGTTTATTGTTTCTGACAAAGAAATATGTGGACAACAAGTATCATTTTGGATACTGGGAGCGACATCAGTATCATCCTAAAAAAACTAATCACTTTGACGGAAAAGTGTATATTCTTACCAATGGTCCAACCTTTTCTGCATCTACTTTGTTTTGTAATGCGGTAAAGGGCCAGGCCAATATAACTATAGTGGGAGAAGAAACAGGAGGCGGCTGGCATGGTAATAGCGGTATCATCATACCTGATGTCACGCTGCCAATAACAAAATTAAGGGTGAGGCTACCTTTATTTAAATTAGTTCAATATAACCATGTACCAAAAGACGGAAGAGGAATTACACCGGATATTTTTGTTCCGCCAACAGTAGAGGGTGTAAGACAAAATATTGACAGGAAAATGCAGATTGTAAAAGGAATGATCAGTCATTCAAAAGAACCTGGGGTCTACAGACAACCTAACGCAAAATAAAATTATCACCATCTTTCCAAAAAGGAAATTTTGTACGAACTTCCTCCAAATGCTCTTTTCGTAATGTAATGGTAAACACATCTTCTTCATCTGCCATATGATACAATACTTCACCGAGGGGATCTATTACCAAACTATTTCCACTATGATTGATATTGTTCCCGTCTCTGCCAACACGATTAACACCCACTACATAACATTGGTTTTCAATGGCTCTTGCACACAACAGGGTTTTCCAGGCGTGATTTCTTCTCTCCGGCCAATTTGCAACGCAGATCAATATATCGTACTCCGGGCTAAAAACAGAAATTGTTTCTTCGCCAGGCGATATCAAAATGCTTTCATCACGGAACTTCTCTGTTGGCAATACCCGGTTTCTTGCCCACACCGGAAAACGTAAGTCATAACAGACCTGCAGGTTGATTTTCCATCCTTTTGCAGAAGCGATCAGGCGTTTATTACCTGCCGTATAATGTTTATCTTCGGCACCAAAAGCGAATAAATGGCGTTTGTCGTAATGACCAAACTGTCCGTTGGGTAACATCCAGATCAACCGGTTATAATATTGATCGTCTTCCTTTATGATTATACTGCCTGTTAAAATGATTTTATTTTTAGAAGCAAGCTCATTCATCCATTGCACTGTTTCACCTTCCATTGTTTCGGCCAATAACTGCGGCTGCATGCTGAAGCCGGTACTGAACAATTCTGGTAAAACAACGATTTCTGTTTTTTCTTCCAAATCATTTATTTTTTTCTCCAGTGCCCGGAGGTTGGCAGCCTTATTTTCCCATTCAAGATTCGCCTGTATGGTAGTAATGGTAATGGGTAACATTTGCTTTTTTTTAATAACAAAAGTACAATAAGCCTGGCTTATCTGATATTTATGCTTCTTTTCCGTTTTTCGATATTTATTTTTTAAAACAAATGCAGGTCGGTTCCATAAATATTTCCCTATGGCACCCCACCTCAATCACTCTATTCGTACCTTCGCTGAATGGCAAATTATTTAGACGAACTGAACGATCCTCAGCGGGAAGCGGTATTACATAAAGACGGGCCGGTCATGATAATTGCGGGTGCAGGTAGTGGTAAAACCAAGGTGCTGACCACCCGTATTGCTCACCTGATGGGGTATCACCAGGTAGATGCTTTCAATATACTTGCACTTACTTTTACGAATAAGGCGGCCAAAGAAATGAAGGAAAGGGTTGAACGTACGCTGGGCAACACGGAGGCCCGCAATTTATACATCGGTACATTTCACAGTGTGTTTGCAAGAATTTTGAGAGCGGAAGCCTACAAAATTGGCTATCCAGGCAACTTTACCATTTATGATACTGAAGATGCTAAAATGGTGCTGAAAACGGTTATCAGGGAATTGGATCTTGATGACAAACATTATAAGCCCAATACGGTACACAACAGGATTTCCTCTGCAAAAAACAGTTTGATCAGGCCGGCAGAATACATCACGGACTGGGCCATTCAACAGGAAGATGCCAGGTCCAACAGACCGATGACCGGTAAGATATATGAAGCCTACGACAACCGCTGCTTTAAAAACGGGGCCATGGATTTTGATGACCTGTTGTTCAAAATGTATTTACTTTTAAAAAATCATCCGGATGCTTTAAGCAAATACCAGAGCAAGTTCAAATACATCATGATCGACGAATACCAGGATACCAATACTTCACAGTACGAAATCATCAAATTGCTGGGTGCGATGCATGAAAACATTTGCGTGGTAGGTGATGACGCACAGAGTATTTATAGTTTCAGGGGGGCTACCATCGAAAATATTCTTCAATTTGCAAAAGACTATGATGATGTAAAATCGGTAAAACTGGAACAGAACTACCGCAGCACCAAAAGCATATTAAATGTAGCCAACGAAATTATAAGTAATAATAAAAATCAATTACCCAAAAAACTTTGGACTGATAAAGAAGATGGCGATAAAATAAAATTGGTCCGTACCGCCACGGACAATGAAGAAGGAAAATTTGTTGCCGATACGATACAGGAAGAAAAACTGCGCAATCATTTTTTTAATAATGACTTTGCAGTTTTATATCGCACCAATGCACAAAGCCGGAGCTTTGAGGAAAGCCTCCGCCGTATGAATATTGCGTACCGGATCTATGGCGGCCTTTCCTTCTACCAGCGTAAAGAGATTAAAGATCTTGTGGCATATTTAAGGATAGTGGTAAACCCCAGCGATGAGGAAGCTCTAAAGCGCATCATCAATTATCCCACCCGCGGTATCGGTAAAACCAGTATGGACAGGGCTGTTCTGGCTGCCAATGAGAACAATATTACCTTATGGGAAGTGTTGGACAATGCCAGCCAATATGGTTATAAAGGCGGCACACTGGAAGCAATCAACAATTTTGTGATAATGATCAAAATGTTCAAGAGTGAACTGGTTAAAAAAAACGCATACGACCTGGCAATTATTGTTGGTAAAAGTACCCAGATTGTTAAGGAACTTTTCAACGATAAAACAACCGAAGGCCTTGCAAGGTACGAGAATGTACAGGAATTGCTAAACTCAATAAAGGAGTTTACAGAAACCCCGATGAATGAAGAGGACGGAGAGGTTGGAGATAAGAGTCTGGGTAGTTACCTGCAGCAAATTACTTTACTAACGGATATGGACAACGATAAGGAAGTTGCTGACTGCGTTAAGCTGATGACCATCCATGCGGCGAAAGGGCTGGAGTTTAGCTGCGTTTTTGTGGGTGGCCTGGAAGAAACGCTTTTTCCCAGTATAATGAACATTAACACAAGGGAAGAGCTCGAAGAAGAGCGAAGATTATTCTATGTAGCCATTACCAGGGCCAAAACAAAACTCTGGCTAACCTTTGCCAATGCCCGTTACCGGTTTGGCCAGTTGCAGCAAAATGAACCCAGCCGTTTTATTGATGAAATGCCAGCGGACCAAATTGATAAAAGTTTTGCAGGAGGCGGTATTCGTAACCAGGGTGGGCATAGTAATAACTGGGGTGGAAGTTCCTTTGACAGGAATGGGGCGGGTGGAAGCAGCTATAAGCCATCGGCACCAGCTGCCAAAAAAGAAGAAATTACCAGGCCGGCTTACTTAGTGCCTTCCAGGCCACAAGCTAAGGAACATACCCCTACTGCCGACTTTGCCCCAAGTGATACCAGTAATCTGCAGCCAGGGCAAAAAGTAGAACATCAAAAATTCGGGTTTGGAGAAGTAATTAAAATGGAAGGTGCCGCTCATAACCCTATCGCTACCGTCCGGTTTGAATTAAACGGTGAAAAAAAGATCATGCTCAATTATGCAAAATTGAGGATACTGGAATAAAATAAATTATGTATTTAAAGATGGCGACATTCTTTTCAATATGAGATTTTTTCCGGTTGAACCCAACTACCTGCTATTTTTTTGCGTTTACGCTAATGATCAAGGAAAATATTTGGCAAAATGTTTTTAGAGAATGGACATTAATTTTTGACAAATGCATAAAAGAAATTTAACCAAAAAAATCGCACATGTATCGATTTCAGTTTTCCGCCCTCTTTTTCTTTGTTTTTCTTTTTACGACAAAAGCACAAACCACCCTCGTTCTTAATGCCGTCAGGGACAATACGATTTACCAGGATGCACCCGGAAACAGTAATGGCAAAGGTGAAAATTTGTTTTCCGGCAGCAATGCTTTAAACAGTCCGAGGAGAGCTTTGCTAAAGTTTGATATTGCTGCACAAATACCTGCCGGAGCCGTTATCACTTCAGTAACTCTTACTTTGTTTTGCAACAAAACAACTGCTGGTAATAGTGATATAAGCATTCATCAATTATTGGCAGATTGGGGGGAAAGCAACTCTAATGCAATGGGCGAAGAAGGCGGGGGCATTGCAGCAGTTGCAAACGATGCCACCTGGGTAAGCAGCTTCCACTTATCTAACTTATGGAATTCACCCGGGGGCGACTTTACAGCGACCGCATCAGCTACTACAACTGTTGGTGATACCGGTTTAAGTTATAACTGGACTTCATCACAGGCCATCGCGGATGTGCAAAACTGGCTGAATAATCCTTCCTTGAATTTTGGTTGGATATTGATTGGAAACGAGACCATTTCATCCACATCAAAGCGCTTTGATTCCCGGGAAAATCTAAATTCAGCCCAGCGCCCGCAATTGTCGGTAACTTATGATATTGCCTCCGTTGCGGCAAGTTTCACATTTACGGGCAGCGGTAACTGGAACGATGCGTCAAACTGGAGCAATAACAATATCCCCCCTGCTACCCTTCCCGCAGATGCTGAAATAATTATTGATCCTCTCTCAGACGGAGAATGTGTTTTAAATGTGCCTCAAACAATTTCAACCGGTGGAAAATTAACTGTTCAGGCAAATAAGAAATTCAGAATAACCGGCAATCTTACTATTCAGTAAGGATATTTTTGCTGCAGGTTTACGCAGTACTCAAACAGGTAATAAGGTTTGATTCAGCTTTAAACAGTTTATTTTCAGGTAATTATGTTTTCTTGCCCAGCGGAAAAAAGGACATTTCCTTCATGGAAATTCCTTTGTCTATTTACAGTTTTCGAAATAGGAAATTATTTCGGGATATCAGCTTTTGAAAAAATGAGGTATTTCTTTGTTGTGCCATACTTGTTATCTTTGCATAGAAATTCTTAATTAGAATGTTATGATAAAAACAGGAAATCCGGTTATAAGTATTTATACGGAGATGACGCCGAATCCGGAAACTATGAAATTTGTGGCAAACAAATTGTTGTATCCGGGAAAGAGTATCGACTTCCCGGATGAAATTAGCGCGAAGCCGTCTCCCTTGGCGCAAGAGTTATTTACTTTTCCGTTTATTAAATCCGTTTTTATTGCCAGTAATTTTATAACTCTTACAAAAACTACCGGAACTGATGACTGGCAGGATGTAATACCTACTATCAAACAGTTTTTAAAGGAATACCTGGAAGACGGAAAACATGTGGTGGATGAAGAAGAAGTCGCTTCAATGAAGCAGGAAAGCGGTAATGAAGTAAGCGCGGATGATGATGATGTGGTAAAACGTATCAAAGAATTATTGGAAAATTATGTAAAACCCGCAGTGGAAATGGATGGTGGTGCTATACAATTTAAAAGTTACGAAGGCGGCCGGGTGAATTTAATGCTGCAGGGTAGTTGTAGTGGTTGCCCCTCATCTATGATTACGTTAAAAGCTGGTATTGAAGGAATGATGAAAAGAATGATCCCCGAAGTGAAGGAAGTTGTGGCAGAAGCTGAATAGAGCCCCTGACTACCGAAAGGAGAATTTTGAAAAATGCAATAATTTGAGCATCTATACAGAAAAGGAAGTATGGGTGCTTTTTTATTGGGTGTAATGAAGTTATTTTATTTGCGCCATTTAATAATTTAATTTTTCTTCATGCCAGCACGCCCGGCAAATCAATTATCAGATAATTAAACAGCCAATCACTTTTGTAAACAGGTTCATGACCCAGAGACAACATTTTTTTCTATTAATATTTAGCGCGGTGCTCATGATAGGATGTACCGTAAGCAAGGATCCGATGCGTACGCAGATCAGGAAACTGCAAAAAGGCGTTATAAAAGATGATACAAGTTATATATATAGTTTGCCTTTTGCCTACAATACATCCCATTGCATGGTGCAGGGATATTTTAGCCGGTACTCTCATAAGAACCGGGCTGCTCTTGATTTTAAAATGAAGAAGGGAACCGGCGTTTTTGCTGCCAGGAGTGGGGTAATCATAAGGGTTAAAGAAGATGGATATAAAGGTGGTTGGAATAGGAGGTACCGATCTGAAGGAAACCTGATTATTGTGCATCATGCGGATGGTTCAAGAGCAGGATACTGGCACCTGCAGCATAATGGAGCATTGGTAAATGTTGGTGATACCGTAGTACAGGGGCAATTGATTGGACTTAGCGGAAGAACTGGTTATGCATTGTTTCCACACCTGCATTTCTTAGCCTGGGGTTTCAATAAAGAAGGTCAGTGGCAACAAACTGCCACGCGGTTTATGACATCTAAAGGAATCGTTTATCTTCGGCCATTCAGGAGATATCGTAATTTCAATCCTTAAACAAACAATTTGACGGTACAGGAAATAATACAGCAATTTGTTGCTGGTATGAAAAACACCGGAAAACTGGAGTATATTGCCGTATTTGCGGGTATTGCAAGTGTTTGGTTTTCAAGAATTGAAAATACCTGGGTTTATCCTACAGGATTGATCAACACCATAATTTATATTTACCTGAGTTTTAATGGAGGCTTATTGGGTGAAGCAAGCGTAAATTTCTATTACTCGGTAATGAGTATTTATGGCTGGATATTGTGGACTAAGAAGGACCAGGACAAAAGACTTGTTTTACATATCACTTCTTCCGGAAAAACGGAATGGTTGCAACACCTGGCTTTTTTTGCCCTATTTTATGTGTCTATATTTTTTGCATTAACCTATTTAAAAAAGAATTTTGCACCCGAGGCTATTCCATGGGCTGATGCATTTGCAAGTGCTACTGCTTACACCGGTATGTGGCTGATGACTAAGAAAAAAGTTGAAAGCTGGTTGTGGTGGATCGCTACCAATATTGCATCCATTCCTTTATATTTTGTGAAGCATTATGTGTTTACCGGGGTGTATTATTTAGTATTGCTGATCATGGCCATTTTTGGTTTGCTGGAATGGATGAAAAGAAAAAAGGACCATGGGCTGGCTATTAATAAGGCCACGATTTAATTTTGTGAATAGAGAATGGTAATTAATGAAATATTGACCATTCACCCTTAACTTAAAACAACAACAATTTTCATACAAATGGATCAAGCCAATACATATTGTGAAGCCATCAACCGGATGAAACCGGATGATTATAATATTCATAAAATATACCATGATCAGCATTATGGATTCCCCATTCAGGAAGACAATGAATTATTTTGCAGGCTGGTTTTGGAAATAAACCAGGCAGGATTAAGCTGGACCACGATTCTTAAAAAGCAGGATAATTTTAGAAAAGCATACCATGATTTTGATATTAAAAAAGTAGCCGCCTACAAAGAAAAAGATGTACTACGCTTAATGAATGATGCAGGAATTATCCGTAACCGCCTGAAAATAAATGCAGCTATTGAAAATGCAAAAACAATTCTCCACCTGCAAAAGGAATTTGGCTCTTTTAGATCCTGGCTGGACCACCATCAACCTAAAAATAAAGCGGAATGGACTACCATTTTCAAAAAAACATTTCGCTTTACAGGTGGGGAAATAGTAAATGAATTTTTATTAAGCACCGGCTATTTACCCGGAGCCCACCATAAAGGTTGCATCATTTATAAAAAAATCATTAGATCGAAGCCATCCTGGAAAACTTTCAATAACCATGATTAAAAAAATTGTCGTTTTGGGGCCGGAAAGCACCGGAAAAAGTACATTGTGTGCTCAATTGGCTGATCATTACAAAACAGGATGGGTTAAAGAGTATGCCCGGGAATATCTATTGGCTAACGGCACCGCCTACACATTTGATAATTTACTGGATATAGCAAAGGGTCAATTAGCATTGGAAGACGCGGCCATTCCTTGTCCTGGTGCCGGGCTGCAACATTCAGATCCGGAATCTTCAAAAAGCCTTCATTCTCAAACCTGTGCGAAAAACCCTGAACTTATATTTATTGATACTAATATGTACGTATTAAAAGTATGGTGTGAGTTTGTTTTTGGCAAATGCCATCGATGGATATTGGACCAGATAGCGGAAAGAAAATATGACCTGTATTTGCTTTGCGATATTGATTTACCCTGGGTAAAAGATGAACTGAGGGAATATCCCGACCTGGAGACAAGACAAATTCTATATCATCATTATAAAGAAATCATGGTAAATCAAACTGTACCCTGGGTAAATATTAACGGAAATTATGAAGCGCGCTTACAAAAAGCGATGGAGGCGGTAAATGCATTATTGTTATGTTGAACCTGAGGGATCAATTGTGAAAAGGAACATTCAATTCACATATCAATACCAACCCTGTTTCTTAAACGTACGGAGCATTGCCAGGGGTATCAACAACATTAAAGCTACCGAAATAAAAAAACCCCATTTGTTATGCAGTAAAGGAATTATTTCAAAATTCATCCCGAAGATTCCTCCGATAACGGTAGCAGGAGCAAGCAAGCAGGTAACGATTGCCATCACCTTCATTACTTCATTCATTTTTAAATTCACATTGTTCAGGTACAGGTCGTGCAAGTTCATCATCATATCCCGGTAGTTTTCCGCGAGGTCATTGGCCTGTACAATATGGTCGTACACATCCTTGAAATATTTCTCCGTTTTTTCTTCAATCAATTCACTTTCACTTCGTAATATTCCATTAACCAATTCACGAACAGGTGCAATACTGCGTTTAAGAATGATCATTTCTTTTCTAAGCATATTTATTTTAGCCAGACTACGCTTATTGGAGTTGCGCACAATATCCTCTTCCAGTGTTTCTATTTTTTCTCCCAATTTCTCCATTACCAGATAATAATTATCAACAATCATGTCGATCAGGGAATAGAATAAGAAATCAGCACGGTTTTGACGTATTTTACTTCCGCCGATCTTTAGTTTTTCCCGCAGCGGATTAAATACATCCCTTGTTTCATCTTCCTGGAAACTGATCACAAAATTTTTTCCCAGCACAATGCTGATCTGCTCTATTTCTACCGAAGAATCCTTTTCGTTGAAATACATCATATTGAGAATGCAAAAAAGCAAACCATTTATTTCATCCATTTTTGGCCGCTGACCAATACTTAGTATATCTTCTGTAGTCAGGTAATGTATGCCATACCTGCTGCTAATTGATTCCACATCAGTTTTGCGCAAACCGTCTACATTTAGCCAGGTGGTACCGGGTGTTTCTATATAAGAATAGCAGGATGAAACATCTGATAATTCCTTTACTTCAATATGTTGAGAATCGTAATCGTATACAAATAATTTAATTGAATCAGGTTCTTTTCTTGTAGCTACCGCTGTAGGATTTACCTGCAATACTTTTTTTGTACGCAACAGCTCCAATGGATTCAGTAAATAGGAAAAATAATTACGCGTTCGCATATATAAATCAGATAAAAATAAAAAGGTGAGCCGGATGAGGTTTCCCAGTTTATTGTAATAAAAAACCGAAGTTAAATACTTCGGTTAAGTGAATGATAAAAATTTTACTTATTTCTTTGGCCCGGGCTGTTGTTAAAAGACACTTATTTGTTTCCCGTACGTTGAGTTCCGTACCCTCTTCTTCCTCCCCTGTCGGAGGAGTGAAAGTGGTTGCCCTGTTTTTTAAACATCGGTCGTGGTTGCCCTTGTACCTGCGGAACAAACGAACCGGCACTTAGCGGGTAAGGATGGCTATCTATGATTGGAATATTCTTTCCTATCAGTTTTTGAATATCTTTTAATTCTGCCCTTTCTTCCCCATCGCAAAATGATAATGCAATACCGGTATTTCCGGCTCTTCCGGTACGGCCTATTCGATGTATGTATGTTTCCGGAACATTTGGCAATTCAAAATTGATTACATGGCTAAGCTCATCAATATCAATACCTCTTGCAGCTATATCCGTAGCTACCAATACCCGGAGCTTACCATTCTTGAAACAGCTCAGTGCGTGTTGCCTGGCGTTTTGCGATTTATTGCCATGTATGGCTGCGGCAGAAATGTTTTCCTTATGCAAAATTTTTACCACTTTATCAGCTCCATGCTTGGTACGGGTAAAAACCAGCGCAGTAACTATTTTATCGCTTTTTAACAGGTACAAAAGAAGTCCCGGCTTATTATTCTTGTCTACATAGAACAAACTTTGGTCGATCGCGTCTACCGTAGATGAAACCGGCGTGACAGCAACTTTTACAGGATTGGTCAATAATACATTCGCAAGGGATTGAATTTCGGGGGGCATTGTCGCCGAGAAAAAAAGTGTCTGCCTTTTCACAGGTAATTTAATTATCACTCTTTTCACATCGTGAATAAAACCCATATCCAGCATCCGGTCCGCTTCGTCCAGGACAAATATTTTTAAATGCTGTAACCCCACAAAACCCTGGCTCATCAAATCTAATAACCGGCCGGGTGTGGCAACCAATATATCTACACCATTTCTTAATTGATTGGTCTGGTGAAGTTGCGACACCCCTCCATATATTACCGCATGCGAAAGACCTGTATACTTTCCGTAAGCCGCAAAGCTTTCATCAATCTGGATGGCTAGTTCGCGGGTAGGCGTAAGTATGAGCGCTTTTATTTGTTTACGGCCTCGTTCCTGTTCCTTTTCTTCGTGCAAAATCTGCAAAATCGGGATGGCAAAGGCTGCCGTTTTTCCGGTACCGGTTTGTGCACAACCCAGCAAATCTCTTTTTTCCAACACCAGCGGGATAGATTGTTGCTGAATTGGTGTGGGGGTTGTGTATCCTTCTTCGGCTAAAGCCTTAAGAATTGGTTCAATTAGTTCTAATTTTTTAAATGCCATTGATGATTTAATTTTTAATAAGGGCTGGAAAAGACGTTGCATTTTCTGAATCAGCGGGATATTTATTACCACATCGGCTTACAACCTGCCGTATTTTTTGAGTGGAGTAGTGGGCAAAGGTAGTCTTTTGTTTTTTGATGAGTTTCCGTTGCAGTTGTTAATGGCTTTTATTTACTTTTTTTTAGAGTCAAATTCACTATAAAATGTAAATGCTATTCTTTTTATCAAAAATATACCACCCTCTAAAATTGAGACCAAACTAATTGCCCGTAATTCTTTAGAGTTGTACGCTCGGCCCATATAAAGGTTAATCAAAAATGCACTGTGCCTACGGCGCTCATCTATTGGATGTTGTAACAACGGATTAAAATCCGTTGCTACAACATAAACC
>JBDTWP010000056.1:0-25047 GCA_040006615.1 Ferruginibacter sp. | reverse complement strand
CCTGCGAGTGCCAAAGAGATTTATGCAGAAAAATCCCCTGCAGAGAAACTGAAAATCGTTGAGCAATTAAATGCACATTCTCCTGTAGCAATGGTTGGTGATGGTATCAATGATGCGCCGGCCCTCGCAAAAGCTACCATTGGTATTTCCATGAGCGATGCCACACAATTGGCCCTGCAAAACGCCCAGGTGATACTAATGAACAAAGGTATCCGGCATTTACCTTTGGCGTTAGGTTTGGGCAGGCATACCTTTATTACAATTAAAGAAAATCTTTTTTGGGCTTTTATCTACAATATTGTTGCAATACCCGTGGCTGCCGTTGGGTTGTTACATCCCGGAATAGCCGCGCTGGCTATGGGTTTTAGTGATGTGGTTTTGGCGGTCAATTCACTGAGGCTGAACTATAAAAAAGTTGTATGAAATTGGTATATTGCATTTTAACAGAATATGGTCCAGCCAGGTATTTCGGGCATCGTGGAAGAAGAAATCATGATGATGTTTAATAAATCAATGTTTTGATACAAATTCCGGTCGGTCAGATACTAAAACAATATTGGGGATACGATAATTTCCGGCCGCTGCAGGAGGATATTATCAATAGCGTTTTGCAGGGGAAGGACACCCTTGCCTTATTGCCAACAGGGGGAGGTAAATCTATTTGCTTCCAGGTACCGGCGTTGGCAAAAGATGGGATCTGCCTGGTGATAAGTCCACTGATTGCGTTGATGAAAGACCAGGTAGAAAGCCTTAAAAGAAAGGGTATACTGGCGTTATCCGTTTACTCGGGGATGAGTTTTTTAGAAGTGAAGAGAACCTTACAAAACGCGGCTTATGGAAACTATAGATTCCTGTACGTTTCACCTGAAAGGTTAGAAACGGATTTATTTCTTGATTTTTTGCCGTTGATGAATATCAGCCTGGTTGCAGTAGATGAAGCGCATTGTATTTCTCAGTGGGGATATGATTTCCGCCCACCATATATACGAATTGCCAATTTACGGGAATCCCTGCCCAATGTTCCCGTTTTAGCTCTAACTGCCTCCGCCACACTGGAGGTGCAGGATGACATTTGTGAAAAATTACATTTTGGCAAAGATCACCAGCGTTTCCAACAATCATTTGAAAGAGCCAATCTTTCTTATAGTGTTTTTAACGTAGTATCCAAACAAAATAAATTACTTGAAATATTAAAAAATGTAAAAGGCAGTGCTATCGTGTACTGCAAAAGCCGGAAACACACAAAAGATATTGCTGATCTGCTGAAACTCAATAAGATAAATGCTGACTATTACCACGCGGGGTTAAGCTATGAAGAAAGAAATAAAAAACAGGAAAACTGGGTTGAAAATACAATAAGGGTAATAGCCTGCACCAATGCTTTTGGCATGGGTATAGATAAAGCGGATGTAAGGTCGGTAATCCATTATGGCGTACCTGATTGCCTGGAAAACTATTACCAGGAAGCAGGGCGTGCCGGGCGTGATGGCAAAAGAGCTTATGCGGTCTTATTATACAATAACCGGGAAATAGCGGATATGCAATTACAGAGCGATCTACGATACCCGGATAAGGCTGCAATAAAAAACGTATATATCGCTGTGATGAATTACCTGCAGGTAGCGGCAGGAACCGGGGAAGGAAGGAGTTTTGACTTTGATTTAGCTGCTTTTACTGCAGCTTTTAAAATTAATATCCTTACGGCTACATATGCCATCAAAACTTTAGAACAGGAAGAAATTTTACGCTTCAATGAAGTTTTTTTTAAACCTTCATCACTTGTATTCAATGCAGAAAAACAGCAATTGGAGGATTTTGAAAAGCAATTCCCTCAATACGAACCCATTCTGAAAGGATTGTTACGCAGCTATGACGGAATATTTGACTATCCCGCTACTATTTATGAAAGTGAATTAGCAAAATTTTTACGAAAAAATACCATTGATGTGAAGCAGGAGTTGCAGGTATTACATAAATACGGCATAGTTGATTATACTCCGCAAAAGGATGAACCACAACTTACTTTATTATTAAACAGGATGTATGCCGATAGTTTTCTTATAAACTTAGAGAATTACCTGGAAAGAAAGAAAAACTTTGAATCAAGGATAAAAGTCATAATTGATTACATATTAAATACAATCAATTGCAGGAGCCGGGTAATAGCTTCTTACTTTAATGATATGAATGTAAAAGCATGTGGCATTTGCGATAATTGTATCAATAAAAAAAACATACTGATAAGTAAAGAAGAATTTGAACAAATTACCGGCTATATTCTCGAATTCGTCAGTAAAGACTATGTGAGTATAAATGAATTGCTATTTAATGGTAGAAGATTCAGGAAGGAAAAATTGTGGAAAGTGATCGATTATTTACAGTCAGAAAAAAAACTCGGGGTCAATAAGGAAGGGAAAATAATGATTAGCCACTTTCAATAGCCGGCTTAATTAATGAAATATCCAGGTGTCAAAATATTTGGTTCAGAAGGGTAAAATAAAAAAGGGACCAAGATAGAAATCTAGTCCCGCTTTAAAATCCAATATCCTATGAAAAACCGTAACGAAGATAGTGCCTTATTTATTACAATACAAACATTTCACAAATTTTTTATCCACTTTTTTAATAGTTTTCCCGTACTAATTTCGCCGTGGAATCTTATAAGCAACTGGTTTTATGTCACTTATGCATTCCAGGTACTAGTTTTCACTTTTGTATTTGCCATTTTTAAAAAGATAACTTGCGCCCTGGTACCAGGCAATGGCCTCATTTGTGAGGCTATCTACATCGGGTATTTGTATAGCAGTTCCGGTTAAAAAATTGGGTTGGCTGGTAGCAATTTTTTTTTGGGGTGAAAGTGTTACCAGGATTCCATTTCTGATATATCCCAGATTTTGATAGGTACTGATAAATACTCTATCCCTCGTAACAGTGGATTTATAAATGTCATATCCTAAGAAACGGCTCGTATAATTTACATTCAGTAAACCCAATAGAGTAGGTGCAAGATCAATTTGGCTGGTAAGCCTTTGTTCATTTGCCGGTTTTATTAATTTTGGTGCATAAATAAAACAAGGTATACGATACCGGTTCACCGGTAAATCAGTTTTGCCCGCGCTCCGGGAACAGTGATCGGAAACAATCACAAAAACGGTATTATCGAACCAGGGTTTTTTAGCCGCATCCACCAGGAACTGGTGAATTGCATAATCAGTGTATTTAACACCGCCAGAGGACCTGTGTGAAGACGACAGGATATCAATATGCCCATCTGGAAAAGTATATGGCCGGTGATTGCTGATTGTCATTATATGATTAAAAAAAGGCCTTCCTTTCTTATAACTTCCATCACATTGCCCCAGCGTATAATCAAATGTGGCTTCATCATCAATTCCCCACGCGGTAGTATGATGAACGAATTCAGCGGGAATATTATCTATGTCAAGTACTGTATAACCATTGTGGCTAAAGAAATAGCCCATATTATCAAAAAAACTATTTCCCCCGTAAATATAATTTACATCATATCCATTGCTTTTTAATATGCTACCTATTGTGAACAAGCCTTCATTATTTGGCCGGCGTACAATCGATTGCCCGGGCGTAGGCGGGATGCCCAAAGAAATTGCCTCTAAGCCCCTGACCGTTCTGGTACCGGATGCATAAAAATTACTGAAAAACAAGCTCTGCGGAATTAACGAATCCAAATATGGGGTAATATTCTCCTTGTTACCAAAATATTTTAAATAATCCGCACTTAAACTTTCTACACTAATCAAAACAATGTTCCATTTATGCATCGGGCTGTCATTCTGAATCTTCCGGTCAATACTTAGGGGGTCGGGCGAAAATGTTGCATTCGGGGCCTGTAACATATTACGCAGTAATACAAAATTCGCGGTATCATTCCTTTCCCTGTAAAACTGGTGGTAATCAATTTCATTATTCCAAAAAGCCGCACCAAATTCATAAATTCCGTTGCCGCCTAATTCATTTACATAGTTATTGTTGCTGATATTTTTAAAATGATTATTCACCAGGAAATATCCGGCAGCAGGCACTAACAAAAAACAGGCAAAAAACACAGTTCTGCGGAGAAAATGCATCGTCACCTGTTGAGAAGCCATTAGCTTTTTCCTGATTAGAAATAACAGGAAAAGCACAACCAGGGCAACCGCAGTAATAATTAAGGGCATATTATAGGATTCCCAGATATTTCCCAAAACTTCATTGGTATATATCAGGTAATCCACAGCTATAAAATTGAAGCGAACGTTAAACTCGCTCCAGAAAAGTATTTCGCTGCCGGCTACTGATACCAAAACAAAAGTGATAATAAAGATCAGCGTGAATAAAGGTATACGCTGCCATTTTTTTTGATACCAGGAATCTTTCATCAACCAACAGTAAACAGCTACGGGTATGGCAAAAAAACTACCTACAACCAGGTCATAAAAAAAACCAATCATGAAGATTGCCACAAAACGTGTTAACGAAAGTTCTAAATCGGGCCAGCTTCTTATGAGTAATACTACCCTGGTAAAGAAACTGATGGAGCAAACAAGTATAAAAATTAAAGCCACAGCACCATAGCGGTGCTTAAAGACTGACTTTTCATTAAGCATTCTGCAAAATTAAGCAATACCTTTCTATGAGTACAGGTAAAACCAATGATTAACAAACCTGTTAAAACCAGCCGGTGCTTTTCTTTCTACTCCTGCCACCAAGGCCAAGAGACCCTAATAAGGAACGAACGATGGTATTACCGGCAGTGCGAACCATACTTTTTACGATAGTGTTGTTAGTCATCTTTTCAAAAGCGGAAGGTTCCTCTTTTGCTGCATTTTTGGAAGTTTTCGACCCGGCCGTTTCCCGGGTATTTTCAGCGGCTTCCTCCAATTTGGCATTTAATTTTTCATAAGCACTTTCCGTGTCAATGATTTGATTGTATTTTGCCGCAAGCTTTGATTTTCCGACAATACTGTCAATTTCTGCCGCAGTCAGTACATCCATCCGGCTGCGGGGAGTGCATAACATAACATGGGCCAGGGGAGTAGGAATGCCTTTTTCGTTCAGCATAGTAACCAATGCTTCACCAATTCCCATTTGAGTAATGAGGTCTTCGGTCTTATAATAGGTGGTTTCGGGATAGTTCTCCGCGGTTTGCCTGATCACTTTTCTATCTACAGCCGTAAATGCCCTTAATGCATGCTGCATTTTTAAACCCAACTGTCCAAGTACCGCTGCAGGAATATCCATTGGATTCTGCGTGCAAAAGAATATACCAATCCCTTTGGACCGTATAAGTTTAATAACTGTTTCTATCTGCTGCAACAGGGCAACGCTGGCTTCCTGGAAAATCAAATGAGCTTCATCAATGAACAATACCAGTTTAGGTTTATCCAGATCTCCTTCTTCCGGGTTACTGGCATACAACTCCGCCATCATTTGTAACATAAAGGTGGAGAATAATTTTGGCCTGTCCTGCAAATCTGTAACCCGCAAAACATTGATCACGCCGCGGCCCTGGTCATCGATGCGCATAAGATCTTCCACCTCAAAGCTCTTTTCACCAAAGAACAGTTCTGCTCTCTGCTGCTGCAATTCAATCACTTTACGTAAAATGGTTCCTGTACTGGTTGTAGATATTTTGCCGTATTGCTTTTCCAGTTCCGCTTTTCCTTCATTGCCAATATATTGCAGCACCTTAATAAAATCCTTTAGATCCAGCAAAGGCATTTTCGCATCATCGCAATACTTAAAGATCATCGCCACCACCCCGCCCTGAGTATCATTCAATCCCAGTATTTTGCTTAGCAATACCGGCCCAAACTCACTCACCGTCGCTCTTAAACGCACTCCTTTCTGATCACTTAGTGTCATCAGTTCTGCAGTAAACTGTGCCGGGTTATACTCCATGTTCAATTGCCGGTACCTGTCCTTTATTTTGTCATTAACCCCGCCCATTGCGGCAATACCGCTGAGATCACCTTTTATATCCATTAATAAAACGGGAACGCTGGCGTCACTCAAAAATTCGCTGATCATCTGCAGGGTTTTCGTTTTCCCGGTTCCGGTAGCACCTGCAATCAACCCATGCCGGTTCATAGTTTTTAAAGGAAGGTAGATCCCTGCTTCACTCACCACGTTTCCTTCTAAGATCGCGGCGCCAGTTTTTACTGATTCGCCTTTAAAGGAATAACCATCTTTTATTGCCTGTATGAAAGTATCCTTATTGGGCATTATGAAATTTTTTGGGAAGTTACGAATGGCTTTGGAAAATAAATAAAAGAAAATGTTTTGATCATTTAACCCAACTGTTGCAATTTACCCTGATCTCATGCCTACACACCGGAAAAAGATAAAGGATTTTTTTAACGCCCGGTAAGGCAATGGCTATATGCTATTATACCGCAGATGAAGTGAGTTAAATATTGAATTGTCAACCGTGGCATATTCTAAAAAATAACGATAGTAGAGCTTATGCCAGGCCAATACACTAAAAAGAAAATGTCTTTTTCAATAAAAGGCTTTTAAGTTTCCCTTTTTTGCCCGCTTGTTTTTCAAATTTATTATTTTTAAGATAGTATGTTATAACTTCTTTAGTTTTAGGGTCTACAATAAAATACTCTCTTACTCCATTTCTTTCATACACAGTGCGTTTGGTAATCTTATCAAACTTTATACTTCCGGGAGATAAAATTTCAATGATCAAATCAGGAGCGCCTTTTATTTTTCCTTCTCTGATAATACCTAAATTTTCTGTAGCAATAAAAAGAATATCGGGTTGATAGGCGTTTTCAGCATCTAAAAAAACATCCATTGGCGCGGCTACGCATTTGCCTGCGTTAGTGCTTTTTAACTCGTTAAAGATGGATGCAGATAGTTCAAGACTAAGTTCCTGGTGAAAAAAATCGGGGGCTGGAGTCATATATAAAGTGTTTTCTATTACTTCACACAAAAGCCCTTCGGGCAACAATTCATATAATTCCATCACAGTACGGGGCATCTTATCCTTTATTTTTATCAGGCTGCTCATTAATCAAAATTACAAAAAAACAGTTTATTTACCACTTATCAAAAATAACCAGTTTCTTTTCTAACTCCATAATAACTCCCTAAATTTGGCCTTCAATTAAAACGAATATGAAAAAAAGAACATTTTGCCTTTTCCTGTTGGTGTCAACCATTTCGGTCACGGCTCAAAAAGTAGCTTTTACCGAATACAACTTAAAAAATGGTTTACATGTTATTCTGCACCAGGATAGAACGGCACCGGTAGTGGCCGTGTCTGTAATGTATCATGTGGGCAGTAAAGATGAGCAGACCAACCGCACTGGTTTTGCTCATTTTTTTGAACACTTGCTTTTTGAAGGAAGTGATAATATCAAGCGGGGCGAGTTTTCGAAAATTGTCAGCAGCAATGGCGGGAAAGACAATGCCAATACTTCACAGGACCGAACCTTCTATTACGAGGTATTTCCCTCTAACCAGCTGGCGACCGGTATTTGGCTGGAAAGTGAACGCATGATGCATCCGGTAATAAATGAGGTTGGGGTAAAAACACAGAATGAAGTGGTTAAGGAAGAAAAAAGAATGCGGGTTGATAACCAGCCTTATGGTAATTGGTCGGTTGAAGTAATGAAGCGCTTATTTACCAAACATCCCTACAACTGGGTACCCATCGGAAGCATGGCAGATCTTGATGCCGCTACGTTGGATGAATTTAAGGCCTTTAATAAAAAATATTATACCCCTAACAACGCGGTACTGGTAATTGCAGGTGATATAGACATTGCAAAAACAAAAACGCTGGTAGAAAATTATTTTGCCGAAATACCGTCGGGAGTGCCAGTTACACGAACCACGGCAAAAGAAGAACCCATTACAAAGGAAATTATAGATACTACTTATGATAGCAATATCCAGGTACCGGGAATTATAGCCGCATACAGGGTGCCCGGTGAAACCAGTAAAGAATCTAAAGCGCTGGAAATGGCATCTGCTATATTAAGCCGTGGGAACAGCAGCCGGATGTATAAGAAAATGGTAGATGATAAAAAGAATTCCCTGCAGGTCGCGGCGTTCATTTATTCATTGGAAGACTATGGTGCCTACATAACGCTGGCTTTACCCAACAACGACACCCCATTGGATACTTTATTAAATGATATGGATGAAGAAGTGGTAAAATTACAAACAACGCTGATCACCGAAGCTGAATTTACCAAATTGCAAAACCAGTTTGAAAATGATTTTATAGGAAAAAACAGTAAAATGCTGGGTGTCGCAGAAAACCTTGCAAGCGGGTATACCTTTTTTAATAATACCAATAATATCAATATCGAACTTGATGAAATAAGAAAAATAACCCGCCAGGATATTCAGGATGTTGCCAAAAAATACCTCAATAAAAACCAAAGGGTAGTTTTGTACTATTTGCCAAAAAAATAAGTATCAATTTCAATCCATTCTTCTAACATAATGAATCGCATAAAATAAATTAAATGAAAAAAGTAATTATAGTTGTATTGAGTATTATTTTTTTACAGCATGGTTTTGCACAAATAAAAGTTGACAGATCAAAAAAACCTCCGGCCGGTCCGGCACCTGTAATTTCTTTAAAAGATCCGGTAATATTTACCATGCCGAATGGAATGACGGTATTGGTGGTTGAAAATCACAAACTGCCAAAAGTAAATGCTTCATTAATAATTGACGCAGGACCAATCTTAGAAGGGAAAAAGGCGGGCCTGCTTGATCTAATGGGCCAGATGTTGGGTGAAGGCACCACCACAATGCCCAAGGATAAGTTTGACGAAGCAGTCGATATGATTGGTGCTGACGTAAATCTCCATGCAGGAGGAGGCTCTGCCAGCGCTTTGACAAGGTATTTTGAAAAAGCATTCACCTTAATGGCAGATGGTATAAAAAACCCATCTTTCCCGCAGGCTTCTTTCGATAAATTGAAATCATTCACCATCACTGGTTTAAAAGCAAATGAAAAAAGCGCACCGGTAATAGCGGCAAGGGTTAACCAGGCTTTAAGCTTTGGCAAACATACAGCAATGGGCGAATTTACAACGGAAGAAAGTGTAAAAGGATTAACATTGGACGATGTAATTGAAGCATATAAAAACTACATCACTCCATCCCGCTCCTATTTAACTTTTGTGGGAGATATCACACCCGAAGTTGCAAAAGCCCTGGCTAAAAAAGCATTGGGCGACTGGAAAGGAAAAAAATTATTCCTTCCGGCTATTCCGCTTGCGAAAAATCCTGCAAAAACAGAAATTGATTTTGTGGATCTTCCTAGTGCCGTTCAGGGCGAATTACGCATTGGTAACCTGGTAAATAATCCAATGAATAATAAGGATTTTCATGCCTTATTGGTGGCTAATCAAATATTGGGTGGCGGCTCGGAAAGTAAATTGTTTATGAACCTGAGGGAAAAACACGGGTTTACTTATGGAAGTTATTCAAGAATTGGCAACGGCCGCTTTCAAAGCATGTTTTCAGCCAACGCCGCTGTTCGTACCGACAAAGTAGATAGCGCGGCTGCGGAAATATTTAAGGAAATATTAAATATGAGAGATGGAAAGATTACCCGGGAAGACCTGGATATCGCCAAAGCAATATACAACGGCTCCTTTGCTTTAGGTATGGAAGATCCTGCACTTACGGCTACTTTTGCTACCAATATTTTAATCAATAATTTACCGAAGGATTTTTACAGGGTTTATTTGCAGAAAATTAACAGTGTAACTATCGCTGATATACAAAGAGTATCCGGGCAATATTTAAATGAATCAAACTCCAGGATTGTAATTGTAGGTAATGGGGACAAAATATTACCTAAATTAATGAGACTGGGCTACCCGATTAAAAAATATGACCGGTATGCAGATCCTGTTGTTGAAAAACCCAACGATAAAAAACTAAATGAGACAGGGAAAACTACTGAAAACATATCGGCGGCAGGTATAGTGGAAAGCTATTTAAAAGCCATTGGCGGCAAGGAGGAGGTTAAAAAGATCAGCACCATTTCTTCAGTTATCGGCCTGGAAATGATGGGCAGGACATTTGATGGCGTGGAGAAAAAAATGAATCCCAACATGCAGGTTACGGAACTAAAAATGGGTACAATGACCGTAATGAAAGCTGTATTCGATGGTAAAACAGGGTTTCAGCAGCAGGGGGCTCAAAAAAAAGATTTATCTGAAAAGGAAATCAAAGAAGCCCTGGATGAGAAAGGCGTGATACCGCAACTCTATTATATTACCAGCCCGGACTATAAAACCGATTACCTGGGTACCGGTAAAATTGAGGACGAAGATACTTACCGTCTAAAAGTAGTAATGCCGAGTGGAAAGACATCCATACAGGAATATTCTGTAAAAACCGGACTGCTGTTAAAGGAAGAAACTACTTCTGTACAGGGGGATGCGGAAATACCGATGACGGTTGAATATAAAAATTACAAGAAATTCGGAACACTCCTGTTACCTACCGAAGTAACCAGGAATGCAGGGGGCCAGGAAATTCCTTTTAAGTATAAGGAGATCAAATTAAATGAAGGCGTAACAGAAGCCGATTTTAAATAATCGTTTTCCAGCGATAAAAGCCGTTCCATAAATAAATGGGGCGGTTTTTCGTGAAATATGGACGATTCACTTTGACCATTCACATCTGGTTTAAATTCTTCTAACTGGGTGTAAAACCAGCTTTAACAAAAAAATAGGCATTATATTCGCTCCATCAAATTTGAATTAATTTTATTTGCCATTAAACTTGTAAAACATGGAAGCAGCAAAACCCAAAATATTATTATGTGAAGATGATACCAACCTCGGAATGGTATTAAAAAACTACCTGGAATTGAATGACTACGAGGTGATCCTTGAAAGAGATGGCCGCCTGGGTCTGGCAGCTTTTCAGCGTGAAAAATTTGATATATGCCTGCTGGATGTAATGATGCCAAATATGGACGGCTTTGCACTGGCCGAGGAGATACGTGATATCAACCCTGATGTGCCCTTGTTTTTCCTTTCGGCTAAAACAATGAAAGATGATATCATACAGGGTTACAAACTGGGAGCTGATGATTATATTACCAAACCGTTTGACAGTGAAGTCCTGTTGCTAAAAATAAAAGCAATCCTCAAACGTAATGAAGAAATGCATCGGGAGGAGGTGAATGCGGAATTTGACATGGGAAAATATCATTTTAATCCGCGCTTAAGAGAGTTGACAATTGACGGTAAGGTACAGGTGTTATCTCCAAAGGAAAATGAGTTGTTGAAAATGTTATGTGAATATAAAAATGATTTGTTATCGCGGGAATCTGCGCTGAAGAAAATATGGGGTAGTGATACCTATTTCAACGGTAGAAGCATGGATGTCTATATTGCCAAACTACGGAAATATTTGAAGGAAGACAGTACCATCGAAATTGTAAATATTCATGGCAACGGATTCAGGCTTGTAGCATCTTAATCCCCTGTACAAAAAGGGGAGTTATTCTACGGCCCTGTTTTGCTCCCGCCCCAAAGGTGAAGATATAAACACTTTTATATGGGAATAAATCCCTTATGCTTAAGTCATTGTGGGCTTAATCCTTCGGTACCCCCGGGGAGCCAGTGTCCCGATTCATCAGGAGGCAGGGGGGCCGAATAAGGTATTGTCCATGCCCCTGTTGTAAATTTTCCCCAAATGCCTGTAAGCTTTCTCTGTAGCCTCCCTTCCCCTGGAGGTTCTTTGCAAAAATCCTTCCTGTATCAAAAACGGTTCATATACTTCTTCCAATGTACCTGCTTCTTCACCAACGGCAGTGGCAATAGTAGTAATACCAACCGGTCCACCTTTAAACTTATCAATAATGGCATTCAGAATCCGGTTGTCCATCTCATCCAGCCCGTGCTCATCTACATTCAATGCCTTTAAGGAATGTTGGGTAATACCGATATCAATCACGCCATCATTCAATACCTGGGCGAAATCCCTTACCCTTCTTAATAATCCATTGGCAATACGAGGCGTGCCCCGGCTGCGGCGGGATATTTCCTCAGCGGCCTCTGTTGAAATAGAAGTGTTTAATATTCCGGCCGAGCGAAGAATAATCTTTTGAAGTGTTGCTGCATTGTAATACTCCAGCCTTGATTTGATACCAAACCTGGACAGCAAGGGCGCTGTTAACAACCCGCTCCTGGTAGTAGCGCCAATTAAAGTAAATGGATTCAGATTGATCTGTACGCTCCTTGCATTCGGGCCACTATCGATCATAATATCAATGCGATAATCCTCCATCGCAGCATACAAATATTCCTCCACCACATTACTCAGCCGATGGATCTCATCAATAAATAATACATCATTTGTTTCCAGGTTGGTTAGTAAGCCGGCAAGGTCACCGGGTTTTTCTATCACCGGCCCGCTTGTCTCCTTTATCTTAACACCCAATTCATTCGCGACGATCCTGCTTAAAGTGGTTTTTCCTAATCCGGGCGGGCCATGAAATAAAATATGATCCAATGCTTCCCCTCTTATTTTGGCCGCTTTAATAAATATCCGGAGATTCTCAACTGTCTGTGGCTGACCGGAAAAATCGGCCATTTCACTGGGCCGAATATTATTTTCAAACTCCTTTTCCACCGCAGTGAGGATTTCTCCGTCCTTATTTAGATTGGGATTTGCCATATTGTAAAAATAACAAATTAACCATTGAGCTCACCAGCAATTTTATTACCCCCGGGCAAACGATATAGTGTAAAAATAATTTGTATCATATTTGTATATACAAATTAAAAGTTTTTATCTTTGCCTACTGAATGAAATCATCCAACAGCAGATTTAATAAATGTCTCTATTTCTCGGCCAATGCACTCGCCCGTAAAGTAGAAAAGCTGGCTGCTGAAAGCTGGAAAAAAATTGGTATGGCCCCCAGTCATGCTTATTTGTTGATGATGGTACTGGATGAGCCAGGCGCACAACCAGGTACAATTGCAAATGAAATGCAACTGACACCAAGTACCATTACACGTTTGATTGAAAAACTTGAAGAAAAAAAAATGGTGGTCCGGGCATCTGAAGGTAAAATTACCAATGTGTACCCAACATCCAAGGCGAAGGAGCTGTATCCAAAGATGAAGGCCTGCCTGGATGATTTTTATAAAAAATATGTGGAAATATTGGGCACGGACGAAAGCATCCGGATGGTGCAGAATATGAACAAACTTACAGACAAGTTACCGGTCTGATTTATTTTGAACTATTAATTGTATATACAAATATTAAAAACATATAAAAAATCAATCATTATGAAGTATGTAATTACCGGCGGAGCGGGCCATATATCCCATCCTTTAGCTGAGATCTTATTAAATGCAGGTCATGAGGTAACAGTTATTGGCCGTAGTGCCGAAAAACTACTACCCCTCACCGAAAAAGGTGCAAAAGCTGCAATCGGGTCCGTAGAAGATGAATCATTTTTAAAAGCCACATTTGAGGGTGCTGATGCAGTTTTTATCATGATACCTCCAAGCTATACAGCAGAAAACTACAGGCATTTTCAAAACACGGTAGCAAGGAATTATATTGCCGCAATTACAGCAAGTAAAGTCGGGTATGTGGTGGACCTTAGCAGCGTTGGCGCCCACATGGGCAATGGAGCGGGCCCCGTTGATGGACTGGCAGATTTAGAAGACCTGCTCACACAACTTAAAGAAGTGAATGTAAAGATCTTACGCCCCTCCTATTTCATGTACAATCTCCTGGGTATGATTCCTTTAATTAAGAATATGAACATCATGGGCGCAAACTTTGGTGGAACGGATGAAAAATTAGCCCTTGTCCATACAAATGATATTGCAGCAGCAGCAGCAGAGGAATTACTGGCTTTAAATTTTACCGGGCATAGCATACGATACATTACCGGAGATGAAAAAACTACCAATGAAATTGCTGAAATACTTAGTGTGGCAGCTAATATAGCGGCCACTCCGTGGGTGGTATTTTCAGATCAACAGGCTCTGGAAGGAATGAAACAAAGCGGCCTTGCAGAAACTTTTGCAGAAGGGTATACCACGATGGGTAAAGCAATCCGGGAGGGGAAGATGCAGGAGGACTATTGGAAAAACCATCCAACGTTGAGTCCGACTAAACTGGAGGACTTTGCCAAAGAATTTGCCGCAGCATATAATTCCTCTAACTGATAAATGGCTCCTGGTCATAAAACCTGCTTAATCAGCCATGGTAAAAGAACTTTTCCGGCAACCTCTTAAACTATCATATCACCATTAATAAAAACGAAAACGGATTCGGCTTATCAATTCGTAGATTTGTATTCATATGAAAAGAAGCCTGTCTAATTACTGGATTTGTCAATTTGGTGGATGGGGTGCAAATTTTGCCATATCAGTTTTTGCTTATTTAAACTTATCAGTTCGTAAGATCGATAATTTTTATCAACTCATAACCATCAGTGTGATACTGGGTATTCTATTTACCCATATCATGCGCATGATCATCAAAGAATACCAATTCCTGAATAAGGCAATCAAAAATCAAATTTTCTATTTCATTATTGTCACCATCATATTTGCTATAATATATGCCTGTGCAGACGTGGGATTCGAAAAAATATTCCATTTGAGGGATAACGGAGCACCAAAAATTTCATTGTTGAATGAAATAACCCGTAATTTCATCAATAGTTTCTTCTTACTGTTTATCTGGAACCTTTTATATTATACTTTTCATTACGTGGAGCGTACAAGACGCCAGGAAGTAGACACATTGAAGCTGCAATCACTTGTAAAAGAACTGGAACTTAAAACAATCAAATCGCATATTAATCCTCATTTTATTTTTAATGCGTTAAATAGCATACGGGCCCTGGTGGACGAAAACCCTTCAAGAGCAAGAACCGCAATTACTGAATTAAGTAATATATTACGCAGCAGTATGCAAACAGAAAAATTGGAGACTGTTCCCCTGGAAAGAGAGTTAAATATCGTAAAGGATTACCTTGCGCTGGAAAAAATGCGTTTTGAAGAAAGATTGAATATAGAAATGGATATTGATGAAGATACCCTTGAGCAACCTGTACCACCCATGATGCTGCAAACACTAGTTGAAAATGCAATCAAACATGGCATCAGTAAAAAGGTAGATGGGGGAACCATACGCGTTACTTCTGATTTCGTAGAAAACCACCATGAATTAGTGGTGCAAAATTCCGGGCAGTTAGGGATGTATAAAAATGAAAACGGTTTTGGCGTTAGAAGCACGCAGGACAGGCTTAATCTCCTGTACCAGGGAAGAGCTACTTTTGCCATTAAAAACCTTGGTAGCGAAATGGTAGAATCAAGAATAACGATGCCGCTTTTGACTATTTAAAAACATAATTCTTACATTCGTTCATCATAATCATGTATCCTGCTATTTAATAAACCAATAAACTTCACTTATGCACAAAGCAATTATTATTGATGATGAGCGGCTGGCAAGAAACGAACTAAAGAAACTATTGCTCGATTTTCCTGAAGTAGAAGTAATAGATGAAGCTGCCAATGCAGCGGAAGGCATTGAAAAAATTGATGCATTGAATCCTGACCTTATTTTTCTGGATATACAGATGCCCGGGAAGACCGGCTTTGCGATGCTGCAGGAACTGGATAAGGCACCACATGTAATATTCACAACTGCTTATGATGAATATGCACTAAAAGCATTTGAAGTGAATGCACTGGACTATTTAATGAAGCCGATAGAGCCAAAGCGCCTTGCAGATGCCTTGCAAAAATTACAACTGGCGGAAGAAAAAGAGTTAGCCGCCCACCAGGCATTTAACCGTGGCACCCTCACAGAAAAGGACCAGGTATTTGTAAAAGATGGCGAACGCTGCTGGTTTGTAAAACTTTCTGAGGTTCGCTTATTCGAAAGTGTTGGCAACTATGCTAAAGTATTTTTTGCGGGTAACAAGCCGCTGATATTAAAATCTCTTAATGCATTGGAAGAAAGGCTGGATGAAAAAACATTTTTCCGTGCCAACAGGAAGCATATTGTCAACATGCGCATGATCGAAAAGATAGAACCCTACTTTAACGGTGGCCTGATACTTGACCTGCAGGGTGGCGAAAAAGTGGAAGTCAGCAGGAGACAAGCCGTTAAGTTTAAGGAAATGATGAGCCTCTAATCCTGCTATGCTGTGACAGTCACTTAAACATTTACGGGTACACTATGCACCGCAGCTGCCATTTCTTTGATGAGGGAAGCATTCTTTTCAATAGCATTACCTACCACAATCACATCAGCACCTGCCTTACAATTCAGGTAAGCTTTTTCCGGCTCAATAATACCTCCTCCAACTATTAAAGGTACACCAATGGATTGCGCTACTTTTTCAATCATACTTTCGGTTATGGCGCGTTTGGCGCCACTGCCAGCATCCATATAAATTAACTTCATGCCGAGCATTTCACCAGCCATAGCCGTGCACATTGCAATTTCATTCTTATCTGCCGGCAAAGGACTTGCATTGGAGATATATGAAACAGTGGTGGGTGCGCCCCCGTCTACTACCATATAGCCTGTTGGCATTATTTCCAACCCGCTTTTCTTAACAAATGGTGCGGATACCACATGTTGGCCAATCAACAATTCCGCATTCCTACCGCTGATCAATGAGAGGTATAATAATGCATCTGCATATTTACTTACCTGCGAAGGACTTCCAGGGAAAAGAATGGTTGGTATCGAACAACTTCTTTTGATCAATTGAAGACATTCATCTAAATAATTAGAGATGACCAGGCTGCCACCTACCAAAAAATAATCTACTTTGGCGGATATAGAAAGGTCAATGAGTTGCTCCATATTTCTATCATTCACCTTATCCGGGTCAATTAATACGGCAAATGATCTTTTACCTGATCGCTTTCGTTCTGTTAATGAATGATATATACCTTTTAGCATCAACTATTGGTTGGTTAGTTGCAAAAATCCTGATTTTTTTGTTCTTATTAAAATAAAGATACCAAATGAATGGCTTTAGTCGCCATCATTTACGTAAATAAAGTAAATTTGGTTATGGATATTGCTGGTGAAATTACATTTAAAACGGCTAGAAGCGGTGGAAAAGGAGGTCAAAATGTTAATAAAGTAGAGACAATGGTAGAGGGATATTGGAGTATAGCATTTTCATCCCTCCTGGACGAAAAGCAAAAACTGCTCTTAAATGAAAAATTAGCCAATAGAATTACAGCCCAGGGGTATATATTGGTAAAAAGTCAATCCGAACGTTCGCAATTAGGCAATAAGCAGCAGGTGACCAGGAAAATGAATTTATTGGTATCAAGAGCCCTCCTTGTACCTAAAAAAAGGAAACCCACCAAACCAGGCAAAGCTGCAAAAGAAAAAAGAATTGAAATCAAAAAAAAGGTGAGCGAAATAAAACAAACCCGAATGAAAATTAATCCCTGAGTTATGAAACCGAGATTTAAATGCTTTTTATTCGCTTTTTCCACCCTCCTTTTATCAGGTAGCTGCCAAAAAACAATTACTTCCAAAACGGGCAATATAAAACTTACCTTCCGTAATATGGTTAATACAAGTCCAATGATATTGGATACAGTCACTTATTCCAATCCCTTTGGTGAAACCTATACCATCACAAAATTTAAATACTATATTAGTAACATAGGGATAGGCTTAAGTGGTGGAACAACCCCGGGCATTGAAAAAGAAAGTTATCACCTGGTGGATCAAGAACTTCCCGGGAGTTTAAGTTTTAGCTTTGAAGAAGCCGAAGATTCCTTTATAACCCTGAGATTTTTGATAGGTGTTGACAGTGCCCGAAATATGAGCGGTGCCCAAACCGGGGCATTGGATCCGCTATATGATATGTTTTGGACCTGGAACAGCGGCTATGTAATGGCGAAGATGGAAGGCACCTCACCGCAATCGAACCAGGCAGGCAAAAAAATAGAATACCATATTGGTGGCTTTTCAGGCGCTAATAATGTATTAAGAGAGATCTCGCTGGCTTTTCCAGCAGGTAAACCCGGGGTAATAAAACAGGGACAAACCAGTGAAATAACCGTGGAAGCTGATTTTAATAAATGGTGGCAAACACCTAATGATATAAAAATTGCAGACCTGCCAGTATGCACAACGCCCGGGATCCTGGCCAAAAAGGTCGCAGACAACTACAGTAAAATGTTTACAGTTACAGACGTCGTGAACAATTAAAACCTTGTTAATTGAAATTGAAAATACTCATATCTTTAATATTTACCATTACCGGGACAGTACTGATTTTTGATGCCTGTAAAAAAAGGGAAGAAGTTACTACCGGCCCCGCCGGCTACCATCCTACTTATTTAAAATTTATTATACCTGCCGGATGGCCACAACCACCCACTGATATTTTTAAAGATAATCCATTAACAGAAGAAGGTTTTCAACTGGGAAGGAAATTATTTTATGATGGAAGGTTGAGTAAAGATGGCAATTTCCCCTGTGCCAGTTGTCACCAGCAGTTTGCAGCTTTTGCCACCTTCGATCACCAGTTTAGCCATGGATTTGATAATAGTTTTACTTTTCGTAATGCACCCGCTCTTTTCAACCTGGCATGGATGAAAGAAATGCACTGGGACGGTGGTATCAATCACTTAGAAGTACAACCGCTTGCTCCCATTACCAATGTCAAAGAAATGGCCGAAACGATCAGCAATGTGCTCAAAAAACTGGACCTTGACAGTTCTTATATCCGGATGTTTACGGCAGCATTTGGCGACCCGATCATTAACAGCCAACGGATGCTGAAAGCCCTGGCGCAATTCATGGGTAGCATACAGTCCCACAACAGTAAATACGACCAGGTAAAACGGGGTGAAGCGGGTTTTACGCTGGCGGAGCAAAATGGATACAATACTTTTAAAGCAAAATGTAATGCCTGCCATACTGAGCCTTTATTTACTGATAATTCACTGCGCAATAATGGCCTTACCCTTGATCCTTTTTTGCAGGATAAAGGTCGAATGCTCATTACCGGCAATCCCGCCGATTCACTTAAATTTAAAGTACCCAGTTTAAGAAACCTGGAGTATAGTTTTCCTTATATGCATGACGGCAGGCGATTTTCGCTTTCACAGGTGATTGAGCATTATCGTTCGGGAATTACAGTAAATCAACCTACACTTGATCCTCTATTAAAAAACAGGATTTCCATGACCAACCAGGAAAAAGTAGATCTTGTTGAATTTTTACGGGCGCTTACTGACAATACACTGTTACATGATCCAGGATTGGAACAACCTCAATAAGACGGGAGCGTAATCTTTCATCCGGAAATTAAATCAGATAGAGTCTGTCAATAAGGTGGCGCGAATTTTTTAAACTGCAACAGCATAAAAATCTTCGATGGCTTTTGTAAATGAATATTGCCCTGCTTTCTATTTTCGTTTACACCTTACCGTTAATAATATCCTCACTGTAATTTTAGTCGCCTTTATTACCAGGCCGCCGGTCGAATTATATTGACTATTATTTTTTCCGGCCCCGTCCCTATTCCGCATTCTTTAAATACTGTTCAATTTCTCAACCGGTTGAAGGCATGATCGATTCCAATTCCATAAAGCAATCCTGCCAAAAAATGTTAACAAAAAGATAGGCGTCAAAATGAATACCATATTAAAAATTATACAAGTAAATTTGCCGGTAAACAATTTTAATTGAGCAGTATAAAGAAATTAGCAGGGCAAACTTTATGGTATGGTATACCCACAATTGCCAGCCGGTTTTTGGGATATTTAATGAACATGGCACTGCCTTTTTTTATAGCATTGCCTGAAAAAACTGCTGACCTTGTTCAGGTTTATACCATCATTCCATTTTTAAATGTGCTATATGCTTATGGCATGGAAACGGCATATTTCCGTTTTTCCCAAACGCACGATAAACAGAAACTGTATAGTACACTTTCCATATCTCTTTTTTTGAGCAGTATCGTTTTCACACTGGTACTATTGTTTTGTAAAGGAGCAATTACCGACGCAGCCGATCTTACTAATCACCCCGAATATGTTTTATGGATGATTGCCATCATTGCGGTAGATAACCTGAATACATTGCCTTTTGCAAAACTAAGGCAGGAGAACAGGCCAAAGCGTTATGCCTTTGCCCGTATTGCAGGCATAATAATTAATTTATTAGTGGTAATTTTTTTCCTGGGTGTTGTACCAAAAATTCTAAAAAATAACCCCCACAGTTTATTTAATCTCATCTATAATAAAGAGGTTGGCCTTGGATATTATCTTTTAGGAAACCTCTGCGGAAGTTTATTTACGCTCCTCTTACTTTCAAAAGAAATAAGGCGTATAAAACTGAGTTTTGATATGGTACTTTGGAAGGAAGTGATGCATTACAGCGCCCCGTTAATTATTGTTGGGCTGGGAGGAATGGTTAACGACGTATTAAGCAGGTTAATCTATCGCCATGTGGTGGACTTACCCAGGCAGCAGGCTGATCATGAATTGGGAATATTTGCAAACATCTTTCGCATCGCATTATTGATAACTATTTTGATCCAGGCATTCCGTATGGCAGCCGAACCGTTTTTCTTTAACAAGAGCAAAGACGAAAACGCACAGCACACCTATGCAAGAGTAATGAAGTTTTTTGTAATTGCCTGTTGTTTCATGTTTTTATTGATCGGTTTGTATTTGGATGTTTTTAAATGGATATTTACAACCTTTGCAAACCCACGTTGGGCGGAGGGCCTCCAGGTGGTACCACTCCTTGCATTGGGGAATATTTTCCTGGGCATCTATTACAATCTCAGCGTCTGGTATAAGCTTACTGACAAAAATAGCTATGGCGCTGTAATTACCATTTTTGGAGCTATTATTACAATTGTACTTAATATTGTGCTTATACCGAAATTACATTATACCGGAGCTGCCATTGCAACCTTTAGCTGTTACTTATTTATGATGGCGAGCAGTTATCAACTTGGGCAAAAATATTACCCGGTTCCCTACCCTGTAAAAAAATTAACAGCTTATATCGTGTTGGTTATTTTAATTTACCTGGTCCACTTAGGCATTAATAATATTTATCCTGATCATCTATGGTTTTCTTTAACTACAGCCACCTTGTTATTTGGACTCTTTACCTGGTTTGTAACAAAAATTGAAGTAAGGGAACTTGAAAAAATTCCAATACTTACAAAGTTTTTTAAGAAATAATTACTCCCGGGTTAAACAGATGATAGCTTTTTAAAAGATCTCATCTGTATAATCTAACTCATTAATCATCATCAACTTTTTTTTCACTGACCTTGATAAATGCCGCTCTTCTTGGCGCAGGCATTGTGGAATGCAAACCCTTTACACCCTTCCAGATCACTTCACTGAATTCATTATCAGGTATCCGGTCTTCCTTTGACAGGTCAAACTTCGCGGATCTTTCAGACAACTCATTCCAAACTAAGTTTTTATCAGCTAAATTAATATTGGAAGGAATGGTTCTATACCCGGAGAAGTTTGGTGTTGATGTAAAGCAACGCCACAAAGGAGTAGCAGCGGCATCATACTGGCTCATGGGTGGTATGCCTAAAATTAGTTCAATGGTTCTTAAGATACCTGTTGTAGTGTAGGGCGAATGATCAACAAAATTTCTTTTTACATAAGGTCCCACGATATATGCAGGGCTACGGTGTGCATCCACATGATCGGGGCCGTTTTGAGCATCATCTTCCAGTATAAATACCACGCTCTCTTTCCACACCGGGCTCCTGGTCAGATAATCAATGAACATACCCACCGCCAGGTCATTATCCGCCACGTGCGCAAACGGTGTGGGCCTGCCATTACTCATGCCTTCGGTATGATCGTTTATAAGGTGCAAAGTGCTCAATTGCGGCAAAGCGTTGATAGCTACCAGTGAGTCAAAATCCCTTTTCCATTGCCCTACCCTGGTTGTATCCTGCACTGTTTGATCCCAACTGGTAAAAGAGGTGCAAAAATGGTCTTCCAATACAGGGATCCTGGCTTTATTATCCTTCACAAATTCACCATAGGTACGGAAACTTACGCCTGCTTTTTTACAATGATCCCAAATAAACCCGCCCTTGTTATTGGCAATGACCCGGCCTCCCTCTCCATCATAATCACCGCCACGGCCGCCATAACCGGTTACCCAATTTTTTTCAAGGTAATCCGTGGCATAGGCGCCAAGACTCCAGTTGTGGCCATCGGCGCTTACTTCACCATCTACATAAAAATTATCAAGCAGTACATAATCCTTTGCCAACTGGTGCTGATTGGGTGTAACATGTTTCCCGAACAACACGAGGCTGGTATCACCGTTTCCTTCGGGCATATCACCCAAAACCTGGTCGTAGGTGCGGTTTTCTTTTACTATGTAGAATACATGTTTGATGGGGGAATTGCCGCCCATTTTCCGTGGCACCGGGTTTCCAGGTTCACCATTTGCCGTCAATTCCTTTTGTTTGCTGTAAGGTGTATTACGATATACCTGTTGTGAATAAAGGCTTAATTTTTTTTCATCCGGCTCAGGAATAATGCTCATTGTCCCTTTAAATAACCCACCGATATACTGGACTTCCCTTGGTTTTTTCTTATTACCTTCCTGGTAATTTACCTCCTGTTCCTTTCTTACAGGGCTAGGACCATAAGGATTAGGAAAAGAGCTGAATCCTTTGCCATTGGTGACCCATATTTTTGTACCGGTCACTTTCACACAGGTAGGGTACCAACCTACCGGGATATAGCCCTTCGATTTACTAAAACCCGGGTTGCTGATATCAAATACTGCCAGGCAATTATTATCCGCATTGGCGATATACAAGGTTTTTTCATCGGCACTTAACGCTACACCATTGGTAGTACTGCCTGGTGGCGAATCAGGATAAAGAGCAGCAACCAATGTCTCCACAACCTTTCCTTTTTTGGTATCAATTACTGAAACCGAATTATCATTGGCATTGGTTACGTATAACCATCCACCCTTTGTATCCAGGCACAATTCATTTGGGTTATCACCAACCGGTATTTCACCAATGATCGCTTTTTGCCTTGTATCAAACAATATAACCTTATCACAACCCCAGCAACTGATGTACAAGGTGTTTTTATCGGGAGATAAGATACAGGTATAAGCCTCGCCTTCCAATTGATAGGTACCTGTAATCTTTTTTGAAGGGATGTCAAAGACATAAAGGGAATTATTATCTTTTGTAACTACATATAATAATTGCCTGGCGTCATCGATCTCTATCCCGGCGGGAGAAATCTTATTCGGCCACTTTTCACCTAATATAAAACTATCCACCAAATGCAGTTTTTTTTTGATTACGGAATACTTCAATATGCGGTTATCATTTCCACCGGCGGCAAAGAGGTATTTGTCATCATTACTGAATTTTAATCCCACCCAGCTTTTTGCTATAACAATATTGTCTGTAATTTTTTCTGTTGCCACATCTATCAGTTGAAGACTTTGGGTACTTTGGCCGTTATTGGTTACAGCCAGCAACTTTTTTGAGGCACTAACAGCCATGTTTAAAGGCAGATCTCCTAAAGGTAGGCTTTTACCAGCCGGAGAAAGTTGCCATCCATTCGGAAGCGTTACCAGGTTTTGTGAGAAGGAGGTTAAAACATACATAAAACCAAAACAGGTCACCAAAAATTGCTTTTTCATTTTACAATATTAAGTATGCCAAAGGTACACTTAGCAGCCGTGAATAACAACGGAAAGGGCATGGTGAAAACAGTAAATAAAAAATTGCCATTATTTCTAACATAAAATATCTTCACTTTGCATTCACAAATTAAGAACATGGCATTACTTTTTGAACCGATTACCATCAGGAATATCCAATTAAAGAACCGGATCGTTGTATCTCCCATGTGTGAATATTCCAGCATTGACGGCTTTGCCAATGACTGGCACTTCGTGCATTTGGGAAGCAGGGCTGTAGGTGGGGCAGGACTGGTAATGACCGAAGCAGCGTCGGTAACACCCGAAGGAAGGATCACACCGGATGATCTTGGCATCTATAAAGACGAGCATATCCCTTTTCTGCAACGCATCAACGGGTTTATTACAGCGCAGAATGCGGTGCCCGGCATACAACTGGCACATGCCGGACGAAAGGCAAGTCATCACAAACCATGGAAAGGGGGCAAGGCATTAACACCTGAAGAAGGCGCATGGCAAACCCTGGCACCCAGTGCAATCGCTTTTGCTGATGGCGGACGCCCGCCTAAAGAAATGGATATGGCAGACATTCAACAATTCATCGCTGATTTTGCCAATGCCGCTGAAAGAGCCACCCGGGCAGGTTATAAAGTAATTGAAATACACGCTGCACATGGCTATTTACTCAACGAATTTTTATCGCCGCTCAGCAACCACCGTACCGATGAATATGGTGGCTCTTTTGAAAACAGGTGCCGCTTATTGGTTGAAATTACTGAAGCTACCCGCAAAGTGACAGGGGAAGAATTGCCTTTATTTGTGCGTATATCCGCCTCCGATTGGGTGCCGGGTGGCTTTGAGCCCGGGGATGCGGTACTACTCGCCGCTATCTTAAAAACCCATGGCGTAGACCTCATCGATTGCTCTTCAGGAGGCAATTCACCGGCGCAAAAAATTCCGGTAGCGCCAATGTACCAGGTTCCATTCGCTGAAAAAATAAAAAAGGAAACGGGTATTTTAACCGGTGCGGTAGGGCTTATAACCACGGCAGCTGAAGCAGAACAAATACTTAATGATCAACAGGCCGACCTGATCATTTTGGCCCGCCAATTTTTGCGTGACCCCTATTTCCCCCTACATGCCGCGAAAGAATTAGGTGTGGATGTGGCATGGCCGCCGCAGTATGACAGGGCAAAGAGATGATTTTAATTGATAATTGCAGGTTGTTAGATTTAAATTCTATATTTTGCATCTTCATTTTCAGGGCGGTTAGCTCAGTTGGTTTAGAGCATCACGTCGACAACGTGAGGGTCGCCGGTTCGA
>JBDTWP010000055.1:0-25067 GCA_040006615.1 Ferruginibacter sp. | reverse complement strand
GTGGATCGGTTGATTTTACCATCAAAACAACGTCGCTTGTGTCATCTGTAAATTGGGCTTGTTTCCACCATAAAGAATCTGCTTTTTTTGCCAGTGCCGGAATCGTAGTAGTTGCATTATAATCTTTCCCGCCGGAACTAATATGCAAGGTATAATGTTTATTGAACTCGCCGACAAACGCAGTGGCCAGGTTGGCAGAATCGATACTATAGGAATAAACCGTAACACCTCCACCCAGTTGGGTGCCATATTCCTTTAATTTATGGGTAAGCACTCCATTGGAAATTGTTACTTCAGCGTTTCGAACAAAAGAATTGAGTAGCAGGGCGGGATTGACCGTACTAAAAAAATTTAGGCTTTGAGTAAGTACAACTACAGGTGGGCGATCGTTTTCAATAGAGGCATCTACCACCAATAAATCTTCTGAATTCTTTAAATTAAAGTTTATGTCTTTTTCACATGCGGACAAAAATGCAAATAAGAAAACAGCACTGAATATCTTCTTCATGATGTAAAATTACCTGATTAAAACAAAATTTCAGTCTATTGGTTAAATAAGGTCCCGGTACGGGTGAATTTAACAACAAATTAGTTGGAAATATTCAAGTCTTATAGCAGGATTATTATCGCCTATTGTCAATTAATATTTATTTATTAAATATCGGCTTTAAAGTATAGCCCTCTTTTCGCATTAAGTTGATAAGGCCTTCATTTCCCACCAGGTGGCCTGCCCCCACCGCTACAAACACAGTTTCGTTTTTAAGGATTGCATTCAATTGTTTTACCCAGTTTTTGTTACGGTCATTCAATAATAAGTCCTGGTGATCTTCCATTCCAAACTCGGTATCCTTAAACAACTTTTCAATTTCCATTAGCCGCTGTGTTTTATAAACCGTTATCATGGTGTCAAAATATTTTTGATAAGAAGTTAAACTATCGATCGATTTTAACAATTCCTTCGCCTGTTCCTCATAGGGAATGCTATCAAATACGGATGATTGAAATTCTAAAGTTTCTAATCCCCTTATTTCTTTTTTCTGTTGTTTTGCAAGTTTCATCAACTCCTCTTCTACGCCGGATATTGTTTTGCATGGCATCATTTTCGGATATAGCATGGCAGCAAGGAAAAACGGCTTCGTTCTTTGCAATAGCCCAATAGGCATATGCAAACTGTCTTTAAAAAAGGAAGCTACTTTTCCGTATTCGTCCGCAGTGTATAGTTCCTGCAATTTCTTTCCATCTTTCATATTCATCATCAGTAAACCACCCAGCATAATAGCAGGATCATCCATGTCCATTTCCAGGTAGACAAGGTCCGAATTTAAAACGGCGGTTTTTAATTGCTCGCTGAACTTTATATCATCTTTGCACATAAGGTGAAAAGTGCCAAATATGTAAGAAGACTTTTTAAGACCCTTACCGCTTACTTCCCACAACAAACTGTTATCATCAGCATTTACTTTCAGGCTGGCCTGTTTTGATTGACCATTACAGGAATAGAAGAAAAACATAGCAGACATTATTTTAAGAAGGTTCATTTTGTACTTTAATTTGTTTTTTACGATATTTTGCTCAAATTAGTGTTAAATACATTAAATCAGGTCCCCCGCAAAAAATTAATTTAACCTGACAGGAAGCGTTCATTTTTTATTTTCCTTCTTTCAGTCCTGCGCACCCTAAGGTTGTGTTTAAGAAAATTTGAGTGCAGACATTTATAATACGCCGGCTAGACTTCCCCCCTTTGCGAATAACCGGTCGATCTTCTTCCCGGTAGCCGAATCCACTTCTACCGGTGGGGCATGATGTGGCTTAATCCTGGCGTCAAAAACCAGCGGACCCTTGCAGCCCCAATGTTTATTTTCGTGGAAGGCACCAATTCCATGAATATCATGAGACGGATTACTGCGGGTAAAGGTTACCCATAAAAAATTTCGCAGGTTGCTACTTATAAAATCCGCATTATCACAAATAATCAGGAAAGCTACAGATTGTAACGCCGTAAAGCTGCTCCTCAACTGTTCATCAAGCATATTAAATTCATTCTTTGCTGTGTCGTAATTACCGAAGGCCCTTGTGCTTAAAGCAATTACCCCTGGCATTATTAAGGTTGGATTTTCGAAATCCTTTAACACCTGAAGGCATTGCGGAATAGCGGTGGCTAATTCCCTGGTTACTTCACCATAAGCTGCCAACACTACCTTGCTACCGCTGTTAAGGGAAGTACCGGAATAATCGAGGGTATCAATAGTTGTATTTGTTTGAAAATGTAAATCTCTTTTAAAGTCAATTCTTTGCAGAAAATATTGAAAATAAGCGCCAATATCTGCGGTATTTAATTTGTTAGTATCATCTGCGGTAATAAATAAAAATTTAGCCAGGCTCAATTGCCCTGTTCCCAAAATATGATTGGCGATCGTAAGTATTTCCGCCGGCTGTTTGGCAGGTGCATAAGGCGTATACCTTTCACTGCCTATTGCCAGCAGCAGCGGGTGAACGCCTGCAGCATCCACCGCACATACTTCTTTCAATCCCGGTATTTCTTCCTGTATGGCAGAGCCTGTAATTTCATGTATCAATTGCCCGAAGCTGGTGTCCTCCTGGGGGGGGCGGCCCACTACAGTGAAAGGCCAGATGGCATTTTTCTTTGCAAAAACATGGTATACTTTCATCAATGGAAAGTCATGCTTCAAACTGTAGTAACCCAGGTGATCGCCAAAGGGGCCTTCCGGTTTATTCTCTCCGGGTAATACCTCACCCGTTATAACAAAATCAGCATCCGTGCTGATGCAATAACCGTCCAAATAGGTGTACCTGAATCTCCTGTTGCCCAAGACCCCGGCAAAGGTCATTTCGCTCATACCTTCCGGTAAGGGCATTACGGCACTAACACTGTGCGATGGCGGACCACCGGCAAATATACTTACCTTCAGCGGCATTCCTTTTTTTTGGGCCTTGTTCTGGTGTACCCCAATGCCACGGTGTAGTTGATAATGCAACCCGATCTCTTTGTTGAATTCATATTCGTTTCCTGATAATTGTATTCGGTACATTCCCAGGTTGGCATTCATGATACCTGGTTTATCCATATCTTCTGTGTATACCTGTGGAAGGGTAATAAACGCTCCTCCATCCATCGGCCAATGTTGGATTTGAGGAATATCACCAATATTGATTTGTTGAAACAGGGCGGGCTTATAAAGCGGGTTTTTTAATGGAAATGCTTTGAAGGCTGCAAGGCCCGCGTTAAGATTTTTGAAGGGATGCTTAAATGCCTTTACCGGGTCGTCTTTTAAGGCTACCAGTTGCTGAACTAACCCAAGCGTATCCCTGAAAATGTATTTGCTTCTTTCCAGTGTGCCAAATATGTTGGATGCAGCCCTGAATTTACTTCCCTTCACCTGTTCGAAAAGTAAGGCCGGACCGCCGGCTTCATGTACGCGTAAATGAATGGCTGCCATTTCCAGGTAAGGATCTACCGGTTCTTTTATTCGTATGAGCTGACCTGTTTTTTCAAGATCGGTCAAGCAAGCTTCCAAAGATTTATATGCCATCCATTACTTTTTCAGTGCAAATGTAAAACACTAAAACGGGAGAATGGTTGTGGGAATTAATTATTATGAAACGTCAACTATGAACCAATCAATAAATATTTACAGGACAACCTGTCTTGCTCCTGCCCGCACCTCCGGCAATTTCAAACCTGGGGGATAGGCGAAAACTTATTCCTGCTCCGGCGAAGTAATACCAATCCTTACTGCCTGAATTTCCTCTTTTGGAATTAGCTTCCGGGTACAATGCGCCCGATCCCTTTAATTCATCTCCCCTGAAAGCAAGGTCTGCCGAACGCTGGCCATTATTTAATATTAACAATGCCTGATCTGCATACGTTGAACTTAGGTCATCCAAATAGTCTGTAAACGTTTTGCGCAAGCCAATCTCAAAACGAACCCTTATATTTTCGGTAAGTGAAAATTTCACCCCTCCACCAAATGGTAACGCCAATTGGGTAAGTTTATATTTAGTCCTTCCCAGGAAGAATCCCTGGCCCTCTGTGCCCAATGGTTGTAATATTACTTTTGCCCCCGTGGAATCTAATGTGGATGGATTAAAATGAAAAGCAGAAACGCCAGCAAAGACATATGGTGCAAAATTTCTTTCATATGAATTTAACAGGTCATATTCCAAACCAAGGTGAAGGTCCGTAACAGGTGACGAAAAACTGAGATTACGCACAGCATTTATCGAAGATTTTGCATCATCTCCATTTAATTTTCCAAAAGTCACATTTCCCCTTATATATAGTTTTTGTGTAATTTCATAGAGGACACCTGCACCCACAGCACCTTTCGCCTGTTGAAAAGTAAATCTTTTGGACTGCAAATCTCCCTGGTAATTACTGATGCCTCCAAACAAAGTCAGATGAAGGTTTTGAGCTTTAACGGCATTAAAACCCAAAAAAAATATTACTGCGTTTAAAAATAAAGTCTTCATTGAATAGTAGTATTTCCCTCAGAGTACAAAAACCATTCCTATATATCTCATTTTCTCAATTTCTCAATACCTCAGTTCAGGCAGTGGCACCAGGTAAGTAAAGATTTTTTATCCATAAATTTAATCATATCTCCGTTTACGAAAGATATAATACTACATTAGCTAAATAATTTCCAAAAACTGATTGTTTAATCATCCATATATTCATTCTCATGCAGCAATACATCCTTGCCTTAGACCAGGGCACTACCAGTTCAAGAGCCATTGTATTTGATCAGAAGGGATCCATTGTTTCGCTTGCACAAAAGGAGTTTACCCAATTCTTTCCACAACCCGGCTGGGTAGAGCATGACCCTTTCGAGATTTGGAGTACACAGTTGGGTGTGGCTGCAGAAGCTATTACAAAGGCTGGTTTGTCTGTTAAGGACATTGCAGCAATTGGCATTACCAACCAACGGGAAACTACAGTGGTATGGGAAAGAGCAAACGGTAAGCCAGTTTACAACGCTATCGTTTGGCAGGACAGAAGAACAGCAGATCAGTGTGATGAGCTAAAAAACAGGGGAATTGATCACCAGATACAAAAAAAAACCGGCCTTGTGGTGGACGCTTATTTTTCTGCAACAAAAATACGGTGGATCCTTGACAATGTTCAGGGAGCCAGGGAGAAAGCGGTTAACGGTGAATTGTGTTTTGGCACGATCGATACCTGGTTGTTATGGAATCTGACCAAAGGACAGGTTCATGCTACCGATGTATCCAACGCTTCCCGGACGATGTTGTGCAATATACATACACTTCAATGGGACGTTGAATTACTGGATATATTTGAAATTCCAGGGAATATGTTACCGCAAATACGAAGCAGCAGTGAATTGTATGGATATACGCAGAATATTTTATCAGCCCATAACATTCCTATAGCAGGAATAGCAGGCGATCAGCAGTCCGCTCTATTCGGGCAAATGTGTACACAACCGGGAATGGTAAAAAATACTTATGGAACCGGTTGTTTTATGCTGATGAATACCGGCGAAAAACCGGTCGCCTCTACCAATAATTTGCTGACCACCGTAGCCTGGAAAGTTAATGGTATTACCCACTACGCCCTGGAAGGAAGTGTATTTATTGCCGGTGCTGTTGTACAATGGTTGAGAGACAGTTTGGGTATTATTAAATCGGCTGCCGAAGTAGAAACATTGGCTGGCCAGGTCAGTGATAGTGAAGGTGTTTTTGTGGTACCTGCCTTCGCAGGACTGGGCGCACCACACTGGAACCAGCATGCCAGGGGTACTATTACGGGGCTGACAAGGGGATCTACCGCAGCGCATATTGCCCGTGCTGCTTTGGACAGCATTGCTTTCCAAACAATGGACGTATTAAAAGCGATGGAGGCGGATTCAGGCATCTCCATTAAAGAACTTAGGGTGGATGGTGGTGCAACAGTTAATAATTTATTAATGCAATTCCAGGCTGATATTATGAATACTTCGGTGGTAAGACCAGTGATAACTGAAACGACTGCCCTGGGTGCCGCTTATTTAGCCGGGCTGGCCGTTGGATATTGGGAAAATATGGAAGCTATACAGGATCAATGGCAGATAAACAGAAAATTCATATCCTCGATGGAAGAAGATACAAGAATGAAATTATCGAATGACTGGCATCGGGCCGTTAAAGCTGCAAAGGCATGGGCGGACTAGTTGAAAGCGGATAGTTCGTGGTTCGAAATCCTAAGAACAAAAAACCATGATCTGTTTTCATCTATGAACCATGAAAAATTAGCCATGAACCAGTAACGATCAACGATCAACCATGATGAACAGGCAGCGAATGTTACAACAACTGGAGGAAGTTTCTCAATGGGATATCATTATCATTGGAGGTGGAGCAACAGGGCTGGGAGCCGCTGTGGATTCGGCTTCCAGGGGATATAAAACCTTATTGGCGGAGCAGGTGGACTTTTCAAAGGGCACTTCAAGCAGGAGTACCAAACTGGTTCATGGAGGTGTGCGGTACCTTGCACAGGGGAATATTAAAATGGTAAGGGAAGCATTAAGAGAAAGAGGACTGCTTTTAAAAAACGCGCCGCATGTCTGTCATAATTTATCGTTCATTATTCCCTCTCTTCATTGGTGGCAAAAATGGTATTACGGAATTGGACTTACGATATATGAGGCGCTATCCGGTAAATTGAGTTTGGGTAAAACCAGGTTTCTCACTAAAAAAACAACCCAACAATTTTTACCTGCTTTTTCTTCCAGTGCAATAACCGGAGGTATAATCTACCAGGATGGCCAGTTTGATGATTCGAGGTTAGCCATTAACCTTGCACAAACCGCGGAAGAACAGGGAGCCGCCCTCATCAATTATTGTAAACTCACCTCGCTCATTAAAACGGATAAACGCATTACCGGAGTAGTTTTGCAGGATACCATTTCGGGAAGAAATTATACAGTCAGTGCCAAATCCGTTGTTAATGCTACCGGAATATTTACTGATAAGGTAATGCAGCTCGATGATCCTGCCCACCTGCCAATTGTGTCGCCGTCAAAGGGTGTGCATATTGTTGTAGACGCAAAATTTTTTCCGGGTAAGCAGGCGATGATGATACCGAAAACTGATGATGGCAGGGTATTATTTGCAGTACCCTGGCACGGAAAAGTAGTATTGGGTACTACCGATAATCCCGTAAATGAGATCGATTTGGAACCAAGGCCGCTGCCGGAAGAGATTGATTTCATCCTCCAGCACATCAACCGTTATCTCACCACCGCTATCCTCTATAGTGATGTAAAGAGCGCTTTTGCGGGTCTAAGGCCGCTGATAAAAGTAAAAGGCAAAAAAATGACGGCTATATTGCCACGTGATCATACCACGATAGTATCGGTTAGCGGACTGGTGACTATTACGGGGGGGAAATGGACAACCTACCGCACCATGGGGAAACACGCCGTGGATAATGCCGCGTTCTCAGCTAAATTGAAAATGCGCCCCTGCATAACAGAATCATTGCTCATTCATGGCTATACTGCTGGCGCGTCAACAGGCGATCCGTTATTTATTTATGGCAGTGATGCAGCGGCTATCAATCAATTAATGGATGATCAGCCAACTTTAAGGGAAAAAATTCATTTAGCGCTGCCTTATACCAGGGCTGTCATCCTTTGGGCCGTGCAGCAGGAAATGGCAATGACGGTAGAAGATGTTTTAGCCAGGAGAACCCGGGCATTGTTCCTGGATGCACGCGCAGCTTTAGAAGCGGCTCCTTTGGTGGCATCCATAATGGCGGTGGCATTGAACAAAAACGAAGAGTGGATAACACAACAACTGAAAGAATTTGAGACAGTTGCTCAACAATATTTAATTCAGTAATTTGTTTTTATACACTTATATTCATTGTAAAATCCTGCACAACATGACGCCATTTATATCTGAACTTACAGGCACTGCATTATTGATCATTTTGGGAGATGGCGTAGTAGCCAATGTAATATTGAATCAAACCAAAGGTAATAACGGGGGCTGGATTGTCATCACTTTTGGTTGGGCCATTGGCGTTTTTGTCGGCGTGTTTGCCACTGCAACTTCCAGTGGAGCACACTTAAATCCGGCCGTTACAATTGCACTCGCTATGGTTGGTAAATTTGCATGGTCCGGCGTTCCGGTGTATATCGCCGCTCAGTTGCTCGGAGCAATGTTGGGTTCATTTTTAGTGTGGCTGGTGTATAAAAGGCATTTCGATGCAACCCCGGATAGGGGTACGCAACTTGCCGTATTTTGCACGGGGCCGGCTATTCGAAATACAGTAGACAATCTTATATCGGAAATCATCGGAACATTTGTGTTAATATTGGGTGTATTATTTCTGGTAGCGCCAAGCAATTCTTTAGGAGCGTTGGATGCTCTTCCTGTTGCATTGCTGGTATTGGGTATTGGCCTTAGCCTGGGAGGTACAACTGGTTATGCAATCAACCCGGCAAGAGACCTGGGCCCACGTATTATGCATGCAATTCTTCCGATCAAAGGAAAAGGAAGCAGTGATTGGGGGTACAGTTGGATACCAATCCTTGGACCAGTCATAGGATGCCTGATTGCAGCACTTTGTTTTTCATTTATTAGGTAGACCCTGGTCAGCCGCGGCGGACGCTATAAGGAATATGCCTGACTAATAATTGCCCTACGGTTTTGAATACTTATTACTGTCCATTTGGTTTGATGACGTCGCGCTGTTAAGTTACCCCGATGGCTGACCTGGTCCAGTCCTCATTTTTTTTAGGTATGCTGAAATAGAAAGTGCTCCCACTGCCGGGGCTTGATTCCACCCATATTTTTCCGCCGTTCATTTCTACAATTTTTTTACAAATAGAAAGACCGATCCCTGTTCCGGAATATTCCTCTTTGCTATGTAAGCGTTGAAAAATAATGAATATTTTTTCACTAAATTTTGGATCTATTCCTATTCCATTATCCTGTATTGAAAATACCCATTGTTCATTTTCTTCTTTCGCATTAATTTTTATTACCAATGCCTTCCCGCTATGGTATTTTAGTGCGTTACTCAACAGGTTCTGCATTAACTGGAACATCTGCAATTTACTGGTACCGGGCAACACGGGTAAATTGCCGATCTCCACAACCGCCTGTTGTTCCTGAACTGAATTTCCCAATACAATCAGTACGTCAGTCATCACTTCATTCATATCGGTATCAGTGGCAATTTCTTTATTGGTGCCTGTTCTTGAATATTCTAATAAATCCATGATCAGTTGTTTCATTCGGACTGCACCATCCATTGCAAAATATATGTATTTTTCCCCTGTTTCATCCAGTTGTTCTTGAAATTTCTGCTTCAGCAATTTTAGAAAGCTGGTCACCATTCTCAGTGGCTCTTGCAGGTCATGCGAAACAATGTAGGTAAACCGTTCCAGTTCACCATAGGAAGTCTTCAGTTCTGCTGCTTTCTGCTCCAGCAGTTGATTCGAGATCAGCAACTCCTGTTCAATTTTTTTTCTTTCTGTTAAATCAAACCCCATTCCCGCAATGGAAGGCAAACCTTCATATTCAATCGCGATTGAATTATAGAAAAAAGGAATCTTTTTCTTGTCTTTCGTTAACAAAAGAAATTCTACGTCGGGCATCTTTCTTTGGAATTCATTCCGTATTCTCTCCTCCACCATTGGCTTTTGATCGGCATCATAAAAATCAAGCAGGTGCATTTTCCTGATCTGTTCTGCACCATAGCCGGTAACAGTTTCAAAGTTTTTATTCCAGCGTATAAAGCTGCCCTCATGATCGTACAGGTAAAATATGCCCGGAAGGCTGTTAATGATGGAATCTGACAGATCCTTTTCGGTGATGATCCTTTTTTCTGTTTGTAGCTTTTCGGTAACATCCCTGAAATTTTCTACAATCCCATTAATGGAGGGAATGAGAAGCAAATTGGTAAAGGTGCTTTCCAGCCAGCGCCAGTCACCATCCTTATGCAGCATTCTTGAAATAGGTCCTTTAATTGGCAGGTTCGGATTTTCCATAAGCTGCTCAAACACTTTAGTCATTGCGCTGATATCTTCCGTATGAGTCAGTTCAAATACAGTCTGTTGCATAATTTCAGATTCTTTATAACCAAGTATTCTTTCCACGGAAGGAGAAATATATAATGGTGTTCCCCCTTCTGAAAGGATAGCCACACCATCGGCAGCCTGCTCAACCAGGCTGCGGAATTTTTGTTCGCTCTCCTTAATCCTTTTGTCTGATGCTGCTTTATCCGAAAAATCCAAACCGAAACCCATCAGGCAGACTTCGCCTTCATAGTCGACCTTCATTCCGGAAAAATAATAAGGTATCCTTTGACCGTTTTTTAAAAGAAAGTTTGCTTCTATAGCTTCCTTCCCTGAAATAAAGACTTTTTTTATTTTTTCCGTAAATAATTTTTTTTCTTCTTCGTCATAAAAATCCAGCGGATGCATCATACTTATTTCCTCTCCCGAATAACCAGTGACTATTTCAAAATTTCTGTTCCACTTTAGCATTTTCCCTTCCCTGTTGGAGATATAAAATACCGCCGGCAAATTATTAATAATAGAATCGGATAGTTCTTTTTCTTTCAACAACTTTTGCCCGTCTTTTATCCGCCCGGTTATATCCTGCATCACACCTAACATCCTGACCGGCTCACCGACATCATCGTATTTGATATAGGCCCGGTTATAAAAATGTTTATAGGTGCCACCTGCTATTTTAAAACGAAATTCTTCTGTTATCGACAAAGCTTTTTCACTCATTGCTTTTTGCGCATTTTTCATTATCCTGTCCCGTTCACCGGGATGAATTCGCGATTCAAATAATTCATAATTTATTTTATCTTTTCCTGATGTCAATCCATATAAATTATAAAGATTATCGTTGCCCACGATTTCATTTGTAATAATGTCGTAATCCCATATGGCATCATTGGTAGCTTTGGCTATCAGCTCAAATCTTTCATTAGATTTTTTTAATTCCTCTTCCGCTTTTTTTCTTTCTGTTATATCTCTTACTAAGCCAATCAGTGTGTTACCAAAAGCCATTTTTGAATTTACCTCTACGTCCATGAACGTTCCATCCTTTTTTAGGATTCTTCTTTCATACAGCAATGTTTTACCCTTCAATAAATCTTCGATACGAAGCGGATGACCCTTAATATCCTCCTTCGGTAAAAAATTGTCTATATGCCTGCCGAGCATTTCTTCGGTATTAAAACCACTCATGAGACAAATGCTCTTATTGACCTCCATTATTATTCCGTCGAAATCCGAAATAACAATACCATCGGATGCCTGCTCAATTAGTGATCTGTATTTCTCTTCACTTTCCTGCAACGCTTCAGTGCGCATTTTAACCAGTTTCGCTAATTTTTCCGGTCTTTTTAACAGCATATAGACAATAGTTCCGCCCATCGCAGAAATCAATAGACCTAACAAGGTGAGCCAAAAAATATTGGCATACCCTTTATTCGTATTAACAGGTAATGCAGAAAGTTTCCAGTCTCCATTGGGCAACTTTACCGAAACGGAATTTGCAGACCCAACCCGATGGGGATATGATATAAAAAATTCTTCTTTATGGGTGTCCGGATTAATCCTGGATAACTGAAAATAATAGCCGCTTTTGCCCAAACTGTCAATTCCTGCATCTTTCAACAGTCTTGGCAATTTAATTACAACGGCACTAAACCCCCAGAAGGTACTATCTCTGAATATTGGCCGGCGCCCGACTATACCTAAGCCACCCTGCTTTAATTCCAGGGGGCCTGCATAATGAAAATCTTTTTCATGAATAGCCTTGATCGCGTCTTTATTCCGGGCCGGATCATTTAATATATCGTATCCAAAAACATTCTCGTTTCCTTTCAGGGGATAAACATACCGGATAATTCCACCAGGTACTAATTGTAAAATATCTACACTTTTATTGATCTTTAATATTTGTGGGGCTAAAGAATCAAAATCTCTTACACTTCCATCTTTTTGAATAAAAAAGGATATGATTTTGGTAGCGGAAATACCTTGTTCCAATGACTCCTTTAGTTTTTCCCTGGCCGTTATTAAAAAATTATGGGTTTCATTCTGAATAGCTTCTTTTTTGATTTGGTAACGCTGATAGGCAAGATTTCCAATCAGGCAGGTAAGAATAATAAAAGTTAAGAACCCCAAGGGAATGGGTTTTTTTATCATGCTATTTGTTATAAATGAGCCCCGGGTAATATTAGTTAAATTTTCTTTTATCCGGTTGTTTTCTAATGACATTTTCTATAAGTAAGGTCGGGAGATATAAAATACTTTTTATGTACTTTATAAATTTATTGAAATTTAAGGGAAAACAGGATGAAACTATAAAAATAGCAATTATACGATACCTCTGATGGCATCAATCAGATCTTTTATTTTACAATAATTTTTATGAAATACGGCATTTCATGTTGTATTATTTGTTGACTTAAGATGAGCCAGGCAGTATATTCCAATTTCCCCGGGAAAACTAATTAAATGTAATAATAAAATATATAGACATTCATGTGCCTTTCCTGAATGGGCCTGCATTCACGGGAAAATACAGGTATTTTAACGCTTCCAATCTGTAAAATTAATATGGCTTTCCGGGTAATTTTACTTAGTTAAATCCGGGAAATGTAGGAATATTACTACACCGATGCATTCCCTATGCCTACAATTAATATTTATAAAATGAATCATTTTTGTAAATGGTACGATTTATTGAAGAACTGCCAACCCCGGCAGCAATATAAATAATGTAACAGGCGTTTTATAATTGTAAGATTTGGAATTATTTCCAATAGGCGGCAAAAATCAAATGAGTATATATGGATCCGTTAAATAAAAGTATTTCAATTCTCATAATCGAAGATAATCCTGCGGACCAGGTATTGCTGGAAGCTCACCTGGAAAATACCAATTTATCAATTGGCAAAATAACCTTGGCTTCTACGCTTGCGGAAGGTATTAGCTTTTTGCGCCTGGAATCTTTCTCTTTAATATTCCTGGACTTTTTCCTGCCAGACAGCAATGGGTTGGAGTCATACACTGAATTGTGTAAAATAAATTCAAGGGTTCCTGTGATTATCTTGTCAGGATTATCAGATACAGCCCTGTCATTAAAAGCCATATCCCTGGGAGCCCAGGATTTCTTATTAAAGGGAGCATATACCTGGCAGTCACTTGAAAAATCTGTCTGGTACAGCATAGAAAGAAAAAAGAATATTGAATTGTTGAAAGAGAACAATGAACGGTATGACATTATATCAAAGGCTACGAATGATATTATCTGGGATTGGGATTTGGTTACAGATAAAGTGAAATGGGTAGGACAGGGTTTAAAAAATTATCTGCCTCATAATACGGCAAAAGAAGATATTCCAAATGATTTTTGGGTGAGTGGTTTGCATCCGGAAGAAAGGAAAAAAGTTGTCACCAGCATCTATAGGACTATTGCGAAGGGAGCAGGTTCCAATGAAACTGATTATCGCTTCTTAAGAACTGATGGTACTTACGCACATATAAATTCAAGAGGTTACCTTATTAAGGACGATACGCAAAAAGCCATCCGGATGATTGGTTCAATGCAGGATATAACCGAGAGGAAAAAAGCAGAACTTGAAACCCAAAAAGCAAGATTTGAGGCGGAGGAAGCCAGGAAGACGCAGGAACAATTCCTGGCTAATATGAGTCATGAAATCAGGACACCTATGAACGGAGTAATTGGTATGGCTCAATTACTGGCCGGAACTGAATTGAGTGTAGCTCAACTGGAATATGTAGAAACCATCAAAGAATCAGCGGCTAATTTGATGGTCATTATCAATGATATACTTGATCTTACCAAAATTGTCGCGGGTAAAATTAACATTGTAAAAACGGATTATATATTCGCGGAAGTTATTAATAACTGTATTAAGATCAACCAATTCAGAGCAGATGAAAAGGGAATAATATTAATTAGCAAAATCGACGAAAATATATATCCAGTTTTATCAGGTGACCCCGTCAGATTAAACCAGATCCTTATCAACCTGGTTGGCAATGCAATTAAATTTACCGACGAGGGCGAAGTAAATGTAAATGCAAGGCTGCTTGGGGAAGATGAGCATTCGGTTACATTGGAATTTTCGGTAGAAGACACCGGCATCGGTATTGCTGAAGATAAAATGGAATCTGTATTTGAACGTTTTATACAGGTCTCCGGCGCCAGTACCAGGAAGTATGGAGGAACCGGTTTGGGTCTTACTATTACCAGGCAATTAATTGAATTACAAGGCGGCTCCATACATGTAAAAAGCGTGCAGAATATGGGGAGTATCTTTACGTTCTACCTGACTATTGAAAAGGGGAAACCGCTGCCTGACCCTGAGAAAAAGCTTATGGCAGATCAACAATCCCTGACGCTCCATGGATTAAAAATTCTTCTGGTGGAGGATAATCTCATCAATCAAAAAGTAGCATGCAGAACTTTGACCAGGCTGGGCGCACTCGTTGATATTGCCAATAATGGAAAAGAGGCAATAGAATACTTAAGGAAAAAAGTATGCGATATTATACTGATGGATATTCAAATGCCGGAAATGGATGGTTATGAAGCAACAAAAATCATAAGAACTTTCGAAAACGAAGAAATAAGCCGAATACCCATCATTGCAATGACGGCTTCAGCTTTAATAGCTGACAGGGAAAAATGCATTATCGCAGGCATGAATGATTATATCGCAAAACCATTCCAGGCAAAGGAATTATATGAAAAGATATTATTACAACTTGAAAAATCAGCCATCCCGTTCACTCCACACCTGGAGCCATTGTTGAATTAGAAAAAAATTCGTGTTACGCTCTTATTTTAGAATTATTAAGATTCCCGTCGTCCCCCTTCAGGGCATGGTGTTCTGATTATTTCATGAAAGCCATAAAGGCTGGTTGATCACCTTTCCTGCCTTATACCCTACATACCTTATTTACTCCCTCATATGGTACGCCTTGGGTTGCACAAAGGCCCTTATACCCTGGTATGATAAGGTGGCACCCAACCCGGATCGTTTTCTTCCGGACCATGGCAAAGTGGCACTCACCCTGTCGCAGCAATTCCAATACACAGTACCGGTATTCATCTGCTGCATCACTTTTTCCGCACGGTCAAAATTGGAAGAATACACTGCGGCAGTAAGCCCATAAACTGTATCCTGCATTAATTGAATTGCTTCCGCATCATCCTTCACTTTCTGGATACCTACAATGGGCCCAAAGGATTCTTCTTTCATCAGGTCCATTGTATGGTCTACATTTACAAGTACGGTGGGTTGCATGAAATAACCTTTCCCCTGCACCATATTTCCACCATACAAAACAGTAGCACCCTTATGGATCGCGTCGCTCACCTGGCTCAACAAAAATTGCCGCTGCTCCGGCCTGCTTAAAGGGCCCAGCTCTGTATTCTTATCGAGGGGATCACCAACCGACAATTTGCTGCACCGCTCCACAAAGGCAGTCACAAAAGCATCGTATACATTTTCATGCACGTAGATCCTTTCCACCGCACAACAGCTTTGACCGCCGTTATACACCACGCCTTCGAGGGCATCAGCAGCGGTTTTTTCAATATCTTCCACATCATCCATTATATACAGGGGATCCTTGCCACCAAGTTCCAATTGGCAAGGCACCATTTTAGAAGCGACTTTTTCAACAATATATTTTCCAGTTTTATAACTGCCTGTAAAAAAATATCCATCCAGGGGCAATTGCAGCAACTGCTCTCCGACCTCAGCCCCCCCGATGGCTGTTTGAAAGCAATTTGAAGGAACCCCCTCTGTGTAAAAGATCCCGGATATGCAAGCCCGTTAATGTTGCATATTCTGAGGGCTTGTATAAAACGGCATTGCCTCCGATCAATGCAGGAATAAACACATTTACGCCTACCAGGTAGGGATAGTTCCATGCGGAAATATTTGCGATTACACCTAAAGGTTCATATGCAATTTTTTCTTTGGTTGCACCTTCCATCGTGATCCATTCTTCTGATAAATATTTTACTGAGTGATCAATAAAGAATTTTATCCTTCCAAGTGCCCCATCTACCTCATTGCGGGATTGCCGCAATGGCTTACCCATTTCAGCGGTGAGAGTAGTTGCCAGTTCATCTTTATTCTCTTCCAACAGATCATAAAATTTTTGAATAATAGCAACCCGCTCCTTTACACCAACTTTTGACCATAGCTGCTGACCACTTTTAAGGGTTTCAAATTTTTCAGTAACCGTCTGAAGGGTATCTTCCGGTATGTCAGTAATGAGCGCTTCCGTTGCCGGGTTGATAATTTTCATGGTAGAAGGTTGAAAGTTGGTTGAAGGTTGATGAATTTAAGGATACTGGATTCCCGGTGTCGGATACTATTGACCTGCTTAGTTTCCAATATCAGGTATCATCAATCATCCCATTGAATTTTTGACCGCTGCTATAAAACTGTCCCTGATATTTTTGGTGGGCTGGGATTCTTCAAGATGAAATTTGAACATTCTTTCCGGGTGCCACTGTATACCAAGAAAAAAAGATTTATCTTTTTTATCGGCCCATTCTACTCCTTCAATAACACCGTCGTCAGAAACACAATTAATATCTAATCCGGTACCGAGCGTTTTAATAGCCTGGTGGTGTGCGCTATTCGTTACACCCCTTTCAACCCCGGTTATTTCATTTAATAAACTGCCGGGTACAATATTAATTCCGTGTGCTTTATCATTGTGTTCATACCGGTGGATGGCATTTGCTTCAGGGCCAATATCCTGTATCAAAGTTCCGCCCAGCACGCAATTCACCAGTTGCATACCCCTGCATACCCCCAGCAATGGAATATTGTTTTGTTGACTTAATTCAAATACGGCAATTTCAAATTCATCTCTTTTTTCGTTAAAGTGCCCGGGAGAATTCGCATAGTCCGTTACGTTGCTATTATAGAATTTCGGGTGCATGTCTATCCCCCCGGACAAAACAATACCATCAAATTTTTTTATATTTTCCAGTTCAGTTTTAAAAGGTGACAGGATTATTATTTCAATGTGTTCAATACCTTTTAGCCAGTGTACATAATGGCTGTGTTTTTCATCCGTGCCGGTATAGGTTACCCCGATTTTTATTGTAGGTTGCATCATTACAAAGCTTGCAGGTATAATTGTTTAAAATCATCCCGGGTAACCGGCTTAGGGTTGTTCGGATGGCAAAAATCCGCCAAAGCCAGGTCAGACAAAGTTTCGACATGTTCTTTGGTTACCCCGATTTCCCTGAGCCTGACAGGCAGTCCAATTTGCTGATTTAATTCAAACAAATGCCTGACCATTTCCTCCCCTGTTGTTGATTTTAATTCCATTGCAAGGGCCATTCTCTTAAATTCTGCCTCCAGTCCAGGTGCATTGAACCGCATGCCATAAGGCAGGTTCACGGCGTTTGCCAGGCCATGATGTGTATCTAGTAAAGAAGATAAGGGATGTGCCAATGAATGCACCACGCCTAATCCCTTTTGAAAAGCGACGGCGCCCATCAGCGAAGCGATCATCATCTTACTTCTTGATTCGAGATCCGGTTTGTTTACGGCACCTGCAAGGGATTGATTAACCAAAAAGATCCCTTCCAAACCAATTCCAGCCGCCAGGGGATGAAAATTCTTTGAAATATAGGCTTCCATATTATGGGTGAGTGCATCCATACCCGTTGCCGCTGTGATAAAGGGCGGGAGTTCCATCGTCAGTAAAGGATCCGCGAAAACGATCCTGGCCATTAGTTTGGGTGAGAATAAAATTCTTTTCCTGTGCGTATCATCTTCTGAAATAATGGCGCTTCTTCCTACTTCACTGCCCGTGCCGCTGGTGGTAGGAACCGTAATAAAGTATGGAACATCTTCTGTTACAAACTGGTCACCGCCAACCAGGTCATCATAATCAAAAAGGTCACGGTGATGATGGACGCGCAAGACTATTGCTCGCGCCACATCCATGGCGGCGCCTCCGCCGATACCGATGATACAATCCCTGCCTGTCTGTTGAAATGCATCGCCACCTTTCAATACATCACTCTTTACGGGGTTTTTATGGATATCTGAAAATGTCTCAACAGAAATTGAGTTTGCCGCAAGGCTTTCTTTTATCTTTTTAAAAAAATCCAATCCACTCACCATCGGATCAGTTACCAGCAAGGGCCGGCTTAATCCATTGGCTGCCAAATGGCCGGGTAATTCCTTTACAGCACCTGCACCGAAGCGAATGGTTGTTGGGAAATTAAATTGTCTTACAATATTGAAATCTGTCATAAAATTTATTTTTATTCCGCTCTATACAGCGAACCATTTTCGCTAATTACAGAACACCACTTCAGACCCCCGGGGATTTTAAATAATCTCCAAATACCTTTTCAATTCCCAATCAGTAACAACTTTTGAAAATTGCCTCCACTCCCATTCCCTTGTTGCAGTAAAATGGTCTACGAATTCGGCTCCAAATAATTCTTTGGCGATGGATGAACCTTTCATTGCCTGTGTGGCTTCCCACAGGTCCTTTGGCAAACTGCCATTCTTCGTATCCCCATACCCGTTACCCGACGTGGCGGGCGTTTTCAGTTTAAGTTTATTTTTAATCCCATACAGGCCGGTCGCAAGACAGGCAGCCATTGCAAGGTAAGGATTGGTGTCTGAGCCTACTACCCTTGTTTCCAGCCTGGCACTCTGGTTGCTGCCCGGTAACGCACGCAGCGCTGTTGTACGGTTGTCGATTGCCCATGTGAGCGTAGTGGGAGCCCAGGCTCCTTCTACCAATCGCTTATAGCTGTTAACCGTAGGAGCATACATGGGAAGGATGAATGGCAGGCAGGTTAATTGGCCGGCCATATAACTTTCCATTAAGGCACTGATACCTACAGAATTCTTTTTATCATAAAAAAGGTTTTGTTTCTTTTCTTTCGACCACAGGCTTTGATGAACATGACCGCTGCATCCCGGTAAATGCTCATTAAATTTGGCCATAAAGGTTGCGATCACCCCGTGGTTATGCGCAATTTGTTTTACGGCGGATTTGAAAAGAACTGCCCTGTCGGCCGCTTCTAATATTTCCGAATACATGATAGCCGCTTCATAAACCCCGGGCCCGGTTTCTGTATGTAAACCTTCCAGCGGCACACCAAATTTCCTGAGGAGGTCAAACAGGTCGTTAAAATATTCATTCTTTTGTGCCGGGCGCTGCATCGAGTATCCAAACATGCTATTTGAAATAGGTTTTGCATCGCGGAATTTTCCTGCATATAATTCATTTGTATTGTCGACGAGATTGAACCATTCAAATTCCTGTGAAAAATACGGAGTGTAACCGGCATCTCCTGCCTGTCTACATATTTTCTTCAATAAGCTCCGGGGACAAACAGGGAGATCATTCCCTTTGGCGTCGCGGAAATCGGCCAGGAAGAACGGTGTATCATTATCCCAGGGAACCTGGCGGAAGGTATCCAGGTCAACGACCGCCGTGGCATCGGGGTATCCTGTATGCCAGCCGGTGTAAAGGCTATTGTCGTAGGCCAGGTCAGAAGAATCCCATCCAAACACCACATTACAAAAGCCAAAACCCTTTTCAACGATCGAAGTGAATTTTTCAAAACTGATCATTTTACCCCGCAGGATGCCATCCACATCAGTAACGGCTAATTTTACTTTTTCTGTGTTTTGTTCTGCCAGTTGCCGCAGTATTTTATCCTTTAAAGATTGTTGGCTAGCCATTTTTTTTTCTTTTTACCATAAAATGAAACCAAATATAAGCAAGTGACAGAATAGCGAAGAAGATGAACGCTAATTTAATATTGAGAGTGATCATAGCGACCAGGGAAACAAGAGCTATCATTAACGCGGTGATTGGAAAAACCGGGTACATCGGAACGAGGAAGGGCCTTGGAAGGCCAGGTGCGGTTTTCCTCAATACCAAAACCGAGATCATTGCAAAAACATACAACATGATGGCACCGAAGCAGGCGATCGTAATGATGTCGCCGGTCTTACCAGTAAGCAATGCGATAATACCAATGATCATATTCAATAGCAAGGCATTGGAAGGGGTTTTAAAGCGCGGGTGTATAAAGCCAAACTGTGTTGGAATGCAACCCGTTTTGCCAAACTCGTAGGTGGCACGGCTTGCGGCCAGTATTAATCCGTGGAAGGAAGCTACCAGTCCCATTAACCCGATCGTTATAAGCAAATGATATAACCATCCGCTGTTTCCGGTTATCTGCGACAAAGCCATCGGAAGCGGCGAATCCGAAGCTTCGGCCCCTCCTCCGGGGTACACTACTTTCTCCCAGCCGCCTACACCGATAGCAGAGATAAATACCAATGCACACAAAATGATCAGTGTTATTAAGGCCGAACCAAATCCTCTAAGCACATTCCGCTGGGGATTCACCGTTTCTTCCGCCACATTGGCCACGCCTTCAAGGCCCAGGAAGAACCAGATGGCGAAAGGTGTTGCCGCCCACACCCCTTTCCATCCATAAGGGAATGCATTTTGTGTAAGGTTATTCCAATGAAAATGGGGTAAAGTGATTCCACTGAATAATAATAGTTCAAACACGGCGAACCCGGTAATGATCAATTCAAAAGTGGCGGCGGCCTTTACGCCATAAATATTCAGTGCTGTAAATAGAATATAGGCCGTGATAGCAATTGTGGTAACAGAAAATTGCGGAAAGAAAATATGAAAATATGCGCCGATCGCAGCAGCGATGGCAGGAGGTGCAAATACAAATTCAATGATCTGTGCCATACCGGCAATAAAACCAATATCCTTTCCCATGGCCCTGGTGGCGTAATCAAAAACTCCACCTGCTTTAGGTATGGCGCAGGCTAATTCGGTATAAGAAAAAGTAAATGTGACGTATAGGATGATGATAAAGAAGGTTGCAATAGCGAGTCCCAGTGTACCACCAGCAGGCAGGCCAAGGTTCCAGCCAAAATACATACCCGATATTACATAACCAACGCCAAGCCCCCAAAGCATTAATGGCCCAAGGGTCCTTTCCAGGTGAGTAGATGAAGCGGGATTTTCATTAACGGGGTTATCAGCCATTGATTTTCTTATTATTGCTAAAGATAATCATCAAAGGCTATTCCTTTCCCCATTACAATTCATTTTTCTTAAGCAACTCTATTGCATGATTTGCTGCCCTGGCAGTTAAGGCCATATAGGTAAGGGATGGGTTTTGTGTGGAAGTGGAAGTCATGCAGGCGCCATCCGTTACAAAAACATTTTTACATTGGTGCAACTGGTTCCATTGATTGAGTAAGGAAGTAGCCGGATCTTTTCCCATTCTCACACCACCCATTTCATGATTCTCGTTTCCTGGCTTACGCTGGGTATCTGTGGCCTTAATTTGTTTAAATCCGGCCCTGCTGTACATGTCGGTGAACTGTTCAAAAAAATCTTTGATAATCTTTTCATCATTATCATCATAACTGATGGAAATTTTTAAGAGCGGCACACCCCATTCATCTTTTTGAACTTTATCCAGGGCCACAAAATTAGTTTCCTTTGGAATGGTTTCTCCCATGCATTGTGAACCAATATTCCAGGGCCCCAAAACAGGGGATTCCATTAGTTTATTTTTCAGCTCCTCTCCAAAACCCTCCTGTTTAGTATGAGAGGACCGGTTGGCATTAAATGTGCAGGCATAACCACGCAGGAAGTCGGTTTCCTGCCTGCGGACATTTCTGAAGCGGGGAATATATGCGCCTGATGCACGGCTTTGCTCTGTTTTAAAATCCATCATTCCGTCATATTTTGCGGTTATCCTTGCCCGGTAATTATGGAATGCCGCGTATTTTCCAAGCAAGCCGTTATCATTACCCAGTCCATTTGGAAAACGCCGGGAAAGAGAATTAAGGAGGATCAGGTTTGTATTCAGGTTTCCTGCATTTACAAAAATTACCGGTGCGAAAAATTCCATTGCCTGTTTTGTATTGGCATCAATAACCCGTACACCGGTCGCTTTTCCTTTTACATCGTCATATATGATGGAATGAACTACTGAATGCGGACGCAGGCTTAGATTGCCTGTTTTATGCGCCCAGGGAATCGTAGTAGAATTGGCATTAAAATAGCCGCCGAACGGACAGCCCCGCTGGCATAAATTTCTCGCCTGGCAGGTTCCCCTGCCTTGTTCAATATGTATTGGTTCCGGCTTGGTTAAATGAGCGCATCGGGCAAATATGACATGACGTTCCTTATAATTTGTGGCTACGGTATCTTTAAAATGATTTTCTACACAGGTTAGTTCCCATGGAGGTAAAAACTCACCATCCGGTAATTCCTCCAAGCCATCTTTATTACCGCTGATACCAGCAAACTTTTCCACATAACTATACCATGGTGCCAGGTCTTTGTAACGGATGGGCCAGTCTACTGCAAACCCGTCACGGGCGGGACCCTCGAAATCAAAGTCGCTCCATCGCTGGGTTTGTCTTGCCCACATGATGCTTTTACCGCCTACCTGGTATCCCCGTATCCAGTCATAAGGTTTTTCCTGGATGTAAGGATGTTCCTTATCCTTAACAAAAAAATGCATGGCATCTTCTTTAAATGCGTAGCAACGGCTTATGACAGGATTTTCTTTTCTTATTGCGTAGGGTATTTGTCCACGGTGCCTGAATTCCCATGGAAACAGGTTGGTTGTAGGGTAATCCACCAAATGTTTCACATCGCGTCCACGTTCAAGCAACAATGTCTTTAATCCCTTTTCGCAGAATTCCTTTGCCGCCCATCCGCCACTCATACCACTTCCAATTACAATCGCATCAAAAGTATTGTTGTTGTCACCCATATTTGTAAATGATTATTATAATGACTTGTTATGCCGGCTTCACCGGTACGCATCCTTTAAAATTACCGCCCGGCACCATATTGTATTTAATTACGCCGGTCATATATTCCCTGCATGAAGTAAATGACTGTACCGTATGCCTTTTGGTTGTTTCATAAAAGAAAATCACCGCTTCAGGAATACCTGTTTTCTTTTCTAAGGATGCAAGCCATGCTATCCTATGCGCAGGGGCACAAGACGAAAAAGAGTTGTTATATTTGTTCCTGACAAGCTGATCAAATTCTTTTAGTCCTGCCATAAAACTTATTTGTTTATCAGGCTCATAGCAATCATCCACCATCATCAAGGTAAACTCGTGGGCCTTCAGGTCTGCAGCGCCGAAGAAACTAGTTTTGGGAAGAATGGTATCTGCCAGTTGGAACACCATCTTTTCCTCACTGCCTGTAAGGGAAATATTTCTTAATTGAACCAAGGGTGGGTCCTTTTGTCCGCAGGATGGCAATATCACGGCTCCTATCGAAATCATAACAATATTGCCGATGGCATCTCTCCTATTCATAGTATAGCAATATAAGGAATTTATTTACATGACAGATCACCATGGGTACATCCCATCAGCATTTGACTGTATTATTTCATTTTTAGCCATCCATTATCTTTCAACCAGTCCGCCATCCGCTGGGGCCATGTTTTAATGCTGTTTAACGCAGATCTGCCACCCATATTGAATGCATGATTTCCCTGCGATAACAAGTGCATTTCAACAGGAACTTTAGCCTTCCGGTGCATCTGTACTAATTTTATAATGGGCTCGGAGCAACATTCATCATCATTGGCGGCGAGCAAGAAAGTTGGAGGCGATGTGGGTGACACTGAATCAGGAACAGCCAGCGGGCCCGGGTAAATCAATACCTGGAAAGCCGGTCTTGCTGAGAGCAGATCTATTGCATCGGCATCGGTGTAATTTTTATCCTGGTATTTATACGATACCCAACCGGCCACCTCTCCTCCCGCAGAAAAGCCCATTACACCGATCCTACCCGTATCAATTGCATAATCTTTTGCAAAACTGCGTACAAGGCGCATTGCACGAAATATATCCTGGGTGGGGTGTTTTTGTACATAGGGAGAATTCTCCTGGCGGAATAAGCGGTATTTCAAAACAAACGCGGCGACTCCGATACTATTTAAATATGTTGCCGCTTCTTTTCCTTCCGCATTGAATACAAGGTTTCGAAAACCACCGCCCGGGCAAATTACCATCGCAGCGCCGGTTGCTATTTCTTTGGGCGGAAGAAAAACCGTAAGAGATGGGTTATTGATTGTATTCACCCACCAGTCTTTCGCCTGTTCGGGTTCATTCTTCTTTGTTTCAAAACCCGGCGCGCCATTTTTCCATAACGGGATTACCAAAGCGCTATCCTGAGCTTTTATACCAGGTAACAATAAAACGCTTAAAATAAACAAAAATCCCCCGATGCGGATCAGTCTTAGGATCATATTATTAAATTTGTTTGAAAGATATGGTAAATTTCAAAAGCGCCAGAATCTATCGAAAAACTTCGAACCCGGATGTATCAACCTTTGCTTATGAATACTAAGCTACATCCTTTGCCGGGTTTAATGACTTAAAGATAGTTAAGTAAAATTATTAGCTAAAATAGTATAAGTGGAATTTTGGACGGTTGTTACCTTAAAGTAAGATAAATCAAAGTATAAGACAAAAACAGCTTTGAGGATGATTGAAAGAAGTTTTTGGGGGCCGAAGACCGGGGAAATATAAGGAGATAAGAGAAGGAACCAGGGAGCATATATTAGAGAGGTACATTGCAACACTGGATTTGAACTGGATTTGCACCGGAGATGAACTGGAGTAACACTGGACTTCTAATATCGTAAATATCAAAAAATTGTGAAAAACTCATTAGGAAATGAGTGCATTTATTAAAGAATACCTGCGATAACCAGCGACACTAAAATACTAATTTTTTCCTGAAATTCAATGAAATATTTTCCATTTTTCCTGCACCAGCCAACGAGCTTACAATTTTAGCAGCGGTGAAGTCGTATTCTTATGGCAATAACAGAATGCTTATTATTTCCTCTACAAAAAGTACTCAATATGAAAAAAATATCCAGCCATAAATTTTTAGGAAATAGTTCCAAAGTTTCATTGGCTGGAACTGCTATATTTG
>JBDTWP010000054.1:0-25340 GCA_040006615.1 Ferruginibacter sp. | reverse complement strand
CCAACAGCGGCGTACCCGGATAGGTTCTAGCTTTATAATGGTAACAGCTATGAGGCAAACGACTGCACTTACCATTATTGGTCTTTCTTTCTTTCGATTTTCATAAAATGAAATTCTTCATAAAATTTCACGATGCCATAAACCAGCGTTAGGTTAAGTGTAAAAAGACAGGGTAGAATTTTCCACACTTCACCATCACTCGCCACTTACCGCTCATCATTTCAATTCAAACTTGAGTTTAATAAACCTTGGCCTGTAAATATGTGCATCCTTCTGTATATCGTTCCAAAAGTCTGCGGTTATCGTATTGTAGCTGATCAGTAACTCCCCTGGTTTCGATAAATTAGGATGTGCTTTTGCATTGTATGTCCAGATACCTTCTTTCCATTCAGGCGTTGTATATATTTCGATAATATCTGAGAACGGACCAACCGGGCTCGCTGCAATTCTCATCCCCACTTTATCCGATAAACCCATTACCTGGAAGACAAGAAGGTAACGGCCATCTGGCAAAGTTGTCATGCTTAATTCGTTGGAAGCGCCATTGGCGATGGCCCTGAGCTCATTCATATCTTTACTCCAGGCCTTGCCATTCCAATAAGTCCATCTGCTTAACTTTTCAAAATCTTTTGCCATGACCCTGGCGACAACCAGGTTCTTATCTTTACCAATACAACCGTACACATACACATATCCGTCCGGTGCAGGAGCGCCTGCCCATTTCGTATTCACCAATATACCCGCACCCATATTTCCTTCACCCAATGCAGCGCTTTTAATATTTAATAAGGTTTCGATCTGCCGCTGATTCGTAAACGGCGGCTTGTTTTCTTTTGGCAAGGCGATGATAGAAACGCCGGGTTCAATAAAATCAAAAACACCTGCGCCGGTTCTCTCAACTTTGTAACCAAAAATATAGGTTGTATTATTTAATTCTTTATTGACAAATCCATCACCCAGCCAGAAAAGCTGCGGCTTTTCGGGTGTTGAAGTCCGGGGCACAAAAAAACTTTCCGGTATACCTGCTTCCGATTGCCTATGATGAAAATGAATCCTGGAGGAATCCGGATCATTGCCTTTAATATAGGCTATGGAATTATTTACCATCCTGTTGCCAGGTAAGGGTTTACCATCTTTTACCTCACCAAAGTATGTATCTCCGAAAAGCAATAAGGTAGAATCATTGCCTTCATTATTATTCTTGTCTACCCCACTGAGTGGGATGGAAAAAATTCCATCACCTCCGAACCAACCTGAATTCCGGTAAAAAAGATTTGTCCAGTTATCCGCCCTTTCGACGGTGAATGTAAAACGCGTTGTATCCTTTTTGAATGAGGGAGAAGCTTGTGCATTTACACCTGTCGACAGGATCCAGAGGAAACATGTAAACAAAAACTTTTCTTTCATATGACTAATTTTATAAATAAAAAAATCTACCGGCCTGCCCCGGTCAGTGAATATATAAAATAAAAGTTGAAATGTTAATAGCACACAACCTTTCAACCACCAATAACCAGCCCGAAAATATATTTTGTTCAAATGTATGAACATAAAAGGAAATGAGTTAATTTTGGTATGTATGAACATTTAAACATACTACGACGATTGTATGGATTCTTTTATAATTAATCATAAAAGCCCGCTACCGCTGCATGTACAGGTTGAAACAATCTTAAGAAATCTCATAGAATTACCCGAATATCAAAATGGAAAGATGTTTCCCAATGAGGTTCATATGGCCAGGAAACTCGGCATATCCCGCAACACGGTAAGACAGGCAACCAACAAATTGGTTCATGAGCGTTTACTGGTAAGGAAGAAAGGGGTGGGAACGAATGTGGCCAAAAACACCATCATCACCAGGTTAAATAAATGGACCAGCTTCACGCATGAAATGGATGAGAAAGGGGTGACTTTTAATAATTACACGATCAAAGTCAGTAAAGTGATACCGGATAAAGAAATTCAGCAATTATTTAAATTGGCAACCGGGGTAAAAGTTATCAAGCTGGAGAGATTAAGAGGACTTGACAAGGGTCCCATTGTTTATTTCATTTCTTATTTTCATCCGGCAACCGGGCTCACTGTAAAAGAAGATTATTCAAAGCCATTATACGAGAAGCTGGAGACGGAACATCATATAGCTGTTGCTATTTCTAAAGAAGGGATCAGTGCCATACTCGCGAACAAAAAGCTTGCTGCAAAGTTGAATATTTCTATTGGTGACCCGATACTGTTTCGTAAGAGGGTGGTATGCGATCCAGGTGACCGGCCGATTGAATACAACCTGGGATATTATAGGGCAGATAGTTTTACCTACACCATTGATATAGCAAGAGATTAATTTTTAACGATTGACCATTTAACATTTACCATTGACCATTCACAATAATTATTACCGCTGATTCACCTCTTATTAAACGACTAAACTTGCGAAATGAAAACATTCAGACATATAAGCACCCCGCTTGCTGTTGCCTTTTTTATTACAATTACCTTTTGTTGTCAGCCTGTATTATTTGCACAGGATAATAATAATTCAAAAATCAGAACAGGGAAAATAACGAATCAATCAGGAGACCCAGTTCCGGGTGCAAGTGTCCTGGTAAAAGGTTCATTGCTGGGAACTTCATCAAATGAGAAGGGAGAATTTGCTATCAGGGTGGAAGACAGTAAAGGAATTCTGGTTATTAGTCATGTAGGATATAAAGAAAAAGAAATAACAGTTAAAAACCAAACTGCATTCAATATTATTCTTGATGAGGATAAGAATGATTTAACCCAGGTGGTAGTAATTGGCTACGGCGCAGTTAAGAAAAGTGATCTTACCGGTTCCGTTGTATCCATAAAAAACGATGAGTTAAAGGCGGTACCGGTTACCTCATTTGACCAGGCTATGCAGGGCCGCGCTGCAGGAGTCCAGGTTACGCAAACATCTGGTCAGCCAGGTGCTGAAGCATCAATACGGATAAGGGGAACGAGTTCAATTAATGCCGGCAATGAACCCTTATATGTAATTGACGGACTACTCGTAAGCAGTGATGGCGGAGATATGACAACCGGTGTTACACTGGGGCCCCGCATTGGCGCGTTATCGGCCATCAATCCAAGTGATATTGAATCAATTGAAATTTTAAAGGATGCTTCTGCTACTGCAATTTACGGATCAAGAGGAGCAAATGGGGTTGTTCTTATTACTACAAAACGTGGAAGGTCTGGTACAGGCACAGTAACCCTGGATATGTTTTACGGGCAGCAGGAGGTGGCGCACAAATTAAAAGTTTTAAATGCGGCTCAATTTGCCAATCTTGTAAATGATGCAAAGCTGAATGCAAACGCAACTCCTGTATATGTAAACCCTAAAAATTTGGGTGAAGGAACAGACTGGCAGGATGCGTTATTCAGGAGGGCCCCGATGGCCAGCTACCAGTTATCATTTTCGGGCGGTGATGAAAAAACAAAGTATGCCATATCCGGCGGGTATTTTGACCAGGATGGAATTATTATTAATTCAAATTTTAAGAGATATTCCTTCAGGGCTAACTTAGACAGAGAATTAAGTAAAAAACTAACTGTCGGGAACAGCGTTAGTTACGCAAACATTAGTTCCACAGGTGTGTTAACCAATAATAGAACCATTGTGCCGGGGGTTGTAATCGCTGCTCTTGGCTTTAATCCGGTGCTGCCGGTATATGACACTGCAACAAGGGGTGGTTATACTTTTGAAAACGACAGAGGTAAAACATTGGGTAACCCTATTGCCGATGCAAAGGAATATAATTCATTTACTACCAGCTCAAGAATATTAGGGAATGTTTATGCAAGGTATAAAATAACAAAGGATCTTGAATTCAAAACCAGTTTTGGTATCGATGGCTTTACCCAGAAAGAAAGTTCCTTTGGTCCTAATTTTTTGAAGCGTACGCAGGCGAGCCGGGGGAAGCTTCCCTGGGTACCGTGCAAGGGTTAACCTGGCTGAACGAAAATACATTAACCTATAACAGGCAGTGGAAAGAAAAGCATGCCGTCACCGCCTTGCTGGGGTTCACCACACAGGAATTCAGGAATGAAAGCCTTTTTGTATATGCATTTGATTTTCCGGATAGCAGGACAGGTTACCATAGTATTGCAGCAGGTTTAAAGCCTCAAAAGCCCTTTAACAGCGAATCAAAATGGAGCCTGGTTTCTTACCTGGGCCGTATCAACTATTCCTTGCTGGATAAATACCTCTTCACAGCAACCGGACGTATTGACGGTTCGTCAAAATTTGCGGATGGGAAAAAATATGGATTTTTTCCATCCGGCGCTGTTGCATGGAAAGTCATGAAAGAAGATTTCATGCAAGAGGTAAATTTCATCTCTGATCTGAAAGTAAGAGGCAGTTACGGCATTATTGGTAACCAGGCGATTCCGCCTTATCAATCCCTGGCATTGATAGGGCCTTTTGGTGAAGGAGTATTCAACAGTTCCAATGGCCCCGAAGTGTATACCGGGCTACAACCTTTGACCTATGTAAACAAAAATCTAAAATGGGAGAGTACAAAACAGCTTGACATCGGTATAGATGTTTCATTCCTCAGGAACCGGCTGACAATTACTGCTGACTATTATTTGAAAAAGACTTTTGACCTGTTGCTTTCAACTCCTATACCGACTACAAGCGGATTTTCTTCTACCGTTTTAAATGTCGGTAATATTTTAAACAAAGGTTTTGATTTTGATATTCGGTCTATCAATACAACTGGGGAATTTAAATGGAATAGTTCTCTGAATATTTCAATAAATAAAAACAAAATCACAAATCTTAACACAGAAACAGATATTCTATTATTGGGTGGAAGCCTTTTAAGAAAAGGTGAATCCATTGGCACATTTTACGGATACGTTTTTGATGGAATTTTTCAATCCGACCAGGAAGCAGCATCAAGCCCTGTTTTATCAGGACAGGAAGCCGGATCTTCCAATCCCGCATCAATAGCCAGGGCAGGCGACAGGAAATACAGGGACATAAATCATGATGGTCACATTAAAGAAGATGACCGCACGCTTCTTGGAACCGCCCAACCCGATTTTACCTTCGGATTCAATAATTTCTTTTCTTATAAAAATATTGAACTAAGTCTTTTTTTCCAGGGTTCACAGGGGAATAAAATGGCTAACTTCAACAACCTTGATCTTTTGAACTTTACGGGTCAGAATAATGTTCTGGCAGAAGCCGGATTAAACAGGTGGACACCAGCTAACCCCGGTTCAAAATATCCCCGTGCGTTATCATCCGGTGGTATCGATGTGGGAATTTTTTCTTCGGCTATTGTAGAAGACGCATCTTATGTGCGATTGAAAAATGTAACCCTCGCCTACAGAATTCTTCCGGGGATATTAAATAAAGTAAAAATTAAGAGTTTACGAATTTTTGCCGGTGCTACAAATTTATGGACCCATACCAATTATACAGGGTATGATCCCGAAGCAAATACCTATGGACAAAGTACCACACTAATTGGTATTGATGCCGGTGGTTATCCACAAGCCAGGACTTATACGGTTGGAGTTAATGCGGGTTTTTAAATACAATAATAAAAATGCCATGATGAAAACATATTACCAGTCAGCGATCATTTTTTCAATAATCATATTGTTCGGATCTTCCTGTAAGAAATTTCTTAAAGAAGAGCCGAAAAATTTAGTAGCGATTACTAATTTTTACCAGACAGAGAACGATGCCGTATCTGCAGTAAATGCTATCTATGCATACCTAAACTCTACCAGTTCGGGATCAACTGCCGGGGTATACCACAGCACTTTTTGGGCAATGGCCGGCCTTGCGTCTGATGAAATGTATAATGAAGCAATCTTTTCTCCCGATCTTGACCAGGTCAGCAATTTTACGCATGGCCCTATAAACGCTTCAATAGAGGAAACCTGGGCAATACATTATAAGGCCATTACAATCGCCAACATTGCAATTGCAAGAATTCCAGCGATACAAATGGATGCCACGTTAAGAACAAGGCTTTTGAACGAGGCCCATTTTCTTCGGGGGCTTTTATATTTTAATATGGTTCGCATGTTTGGCAACATTCCATTGGTATTGGATGAAAACCCGCCATTAACACCTGAACCCGTACCACCAAATGCAGTGTATGAACAGGTGAAAAATGACCTTATTGCGGCAGAAGCGCTACCGGATAGTTATGTTGCCGGTGCGGGGCGTGGCAGGGCTACAAAAGGCGCCGCAAAAGCTATTCTTGCAAAGGTCTATTTAACGTTGGAAATGTGGCAGGAATGCTCGGATAAGTGTAAAGAAATCATCAATTCAAACCAATATGCCTTATGGGAAGATTTTGCCAATGCATTTAAGATATCAAGCCGTGGTGGCAAAGAAGCCATCTTCTCAGTTGGATTTGGGGATGCGGGTGGCGCTATTATTTTTTGGGAAGTGGGACAATTTAACGTGAGATTATTACCACCTCAGTTGAGTGCCGAAGGAGTTGAAAATGCACAAGGCTGGCAACTTCCAACACTAAACCTTTATAACGGTTATGATGCAGCCGATCGCAGGAGAAAGGTGACTTTTATAACGGAGATACATAACGCAAATGGATCCACTACCACTATTAAGCCATACATTCAAAAATACTGGGACAGGGAAGCAGAGCCAAAGGGGAATGGCTCCACGAATGATTTCCCCGTTATCAGGTATGCTGATGTATTACTGATGTATGCAGAAGCAAGTAACGAATTGGATAATTCCACAGAAGCTCATAAATATATCAACATTGTAAGAAAGCGTGCCCGTTTTGATGGCACCGTTGATCGCAATACAGTGCCGGATTACGTTAATTTAAATAAAGAAGCATTTCGGGACACGGTCCTCAATGAAAGAAGGTTGGAATTTGTAGCAGAAGGTCAACGTTGGTTCGACCTGGTTCGTAAAAATAAGCTGGAAAAATTAGTGCCTCGTGCAAAGCCCGGAATTACACCGACTGCTCCAAAGCATTATTTGTTTCCCATACCCCAGAGAGAACTGGGTCTGAATCCAAAACTGGTACAAAATACAGGTTATTAAATGTACGGCATGTAACATCATTAAGGTTTTACCCGGTATGACGGGCACACGTGATTTTAATTATTTAATCTCTAAATAAAGCAATTGAAAAAATCAAATTATGATAAGTTCCCAAATGTAAGGATCAATGGACACAAATGTTATTCCGGGTGGGAAAGTATTACTGAATGCTTAAGATCAGCGGCTGATAAAATTTATCATGAAAGGATTGTCTTTGTCATTGAATGTTATCATGGCGTTTACGCAGGTGAAATTGTAACAAACTTTACAAATAATTTCCCTGCAGCAATATTAATAGATGCCGCATCAGCTATGTGTTCAGTTAGTGAAATAGATAAATTGGTATATCCATTTGTTACAGATGATCCGGTGTTTGGTTGTATGACATCCCTGAATCTTATTGATTTTTTTGACGGCAGGAAAATTTCGGATTTACAAAACAGGATAAGCAATGTAGAGAAAGGCATCGTGATTGTTTACGGACCTGGTGCTTCAGTTATCGCCACCAGGCCTGACCTGTTGGTGTATGCAGATATGCCGCGTTGGGAAATTCAACAAAGGTTTAGAAATGACGCTGTTGCCAATCTTGGTTCCGATAATGAATCGGCTGAATTTTCCTATCAGTATAAAAGAAGTTTTTTTGTTGATTGGAGAGTTTGCGACAGACAAAAAAAGGCCCTGATGGATAATTGGGATTATATACTGGATACTACCATCAGGGAACAACCCAAAATGATTTCAGCCATCGCTTTAAAGGATGCTTTGGCCGAGGTGGTAAGCCGCCCTTTCAGGGTCGTGCCCTTCTTTGATCCAGGTCCCTGGGGTGGTCAGTGGCTGAAAGAAGTTTGTGACCTTGACAGGGAACAACAAAATTTTGCATGGGGTTTTGATTGTGTGCCGGAGGAGAACAGCCTGTTATTCAGCTTTGGGGAAACATTATTTGAGACACCGGCAATTAATGTCGTTTTTGCAGAGCCGGAAAAATTATTAGGTAGGAAAGTGTTCGATGCTTTTGGTACCGAATTTCCCATTCGTTTTGATTTTTTGGATACGATGGATGGTGGCAATTTAAGCTTACAGGTTCATCCCCTGAAAAAATATATCAGGGAAAAATTTGGAATGGCTTATACCCAGGATGAAAGTTATTATATCCTCGATGCAAAGGAGGGTGCTTTTGTTTATCTCGGCCTTAAAGAAAAAATTATTCCCGGATTAATGCTGCATGAATTGGAAGCAGCGCAGGTGGATGGAGGTGATTTTGACGCTGGTAAATTTGTAGAGACATGGCCGGTTAAGAAGCATGATCATATTTTAATTCCTGCCGGAACTATTCATTGTTCCGGGGCGAATACAGTTGTGTTGGAAATCAGTGCCACACCTTACATTTTTACTTTTAAATTATGGGATTGGGGAAGGATGGGTCTTGATGGCACTCCGCGCCCCATATCCATTGATCGTGGTAAGGAGGTAATACAATGGGACAGAACGGCCAGTTGGACCGGGGATAATATTATTAACCAGTTTGAGATAATCAGTGAGGGCGATGGCTGGCTGGAAGAAAAAACCGGCCTTGATAAAACATCTTTCATTGAGACGCGGAGACATTGGTTTTCCAAAAAAGTAGTTCATGATACAAATGGAATGCTGAATGTTTTAAATCTTATTGAAGGAAGGGAGGCCATTATCGAGAGCCCTGGAAATTTGTTTCAGCCTTTTATAATACATTATGCGGAAACATTTATTGTGCCTGCAGCGGCAAGGGAATATACTATACGCCCTTATGGCGAAAGTGAAGGTGAACAATGTGCGACGATAAAGGCTTATGTAAGAACAGGGCATCTTATTGATTACCGGATTAATTAAAATATATGGATAACAAGAAAGGTAGCAAATGGTATATATACAAAGCCACCGTGGTTGCGGCAGTTGGTGGCCTTTTGTTCGGATATGATACCGCAGTAGTTGCGGGAGCAATTGGCTTTATTCAAAAACGCTATGATCTTTCCTCTGCCATGGTGGGATGGATTGCTTCCTGTGCATTGATCGGCTGTATGGCGGGTGCCATGTTCGCCGGTAAATTAAGTGATAAGATCGGGCGCAAAAAAGTTTTAATATTGTCAGGAATTCTTTTTGGCGTTTCTTCTGCAGGCATTGCGGTACCAATGGATCTTGACTGGTTTGTAGTATTTCGTTTGATTGGCGGTTTAGGCATCGGGATCGCATCAATGCTGGCGCCAATGTATATATCTGAAATAGCCCCTGCGAGGATACGGGGACAATTAGTGTCAATTAATCAATTAGGGATTGTATCCGGTATCTTACTGATATATTTTGTAAATGCCACCATTGCCGGATGGTATGATGAAGCATGGAATGTATCAACCGGCTGGCGGTGGATGTTTGGATCTGGTTTATTTCCTTCTTCCATTTTTTTAGTGCTGTTATTTTTTGTCCCGGAAAGTCCGCGCTGGCTTGCACAAAAGGAACGGTTCGATGAGGCGAAAGAAATTCTGACCAAAGTAAATGGTTCAGTTAAAGCAGATCATGAGCTGGCAGAGATAAAGGAAGCATTAAATATGGAGAAAAGTTCTTTTTCAGATATACTAAAGCCCGGCGTAAGAAAAGCGTTGCTGATTGGGATTATATTATGCATTTTCTCACAGGTCACCGGTATTAATGCGATCATGTATTATGCTCCTGAAATTTTCAAGTCTACGGGCGATGCTTCCGGTTCAGCCCTGATGCAAACTGTGCTCGTCGGTATCATCAATGTTTTATTTACGCTGGTAGCTATCAAATATGTTGACAGGTGGGGGAGAAGAACGCTGTTATTAATTGGGTGTGCGGGTATGGCTTTTTGCCTTTCGATAGTAGGAGGTGCTTTTTTCTTCGGATTTGCAAAAGGGTATCTTGTGCTGGTAGCGATTCTTGCTTATATAGCTTTCTTCGCCATTTCACTCGGACCATTGGCATTTGTAGTGATAGCGGAAATATTTTCCAACCGGAACAGGGGAATGGCAATGTCTGTGTGTATATTCTTTTTATGGGTATCGGTATATGCAGTATCCCAATCCTTTCCCATGTTGCTTGATTCAATTGGCAGCGCATATACATTCTGGGTATACATGCTGATGTCTGTTTTTGCATTCCTGTTTGTGTACAGGTTAATACCCGAAACAAAGGGAAAATCACTGGAAGAAATACAACATTACTGGTTAACGGCGCAACCTGGAAAACAACCATTACCACTTCAAACAAAAGAATTATTATGAAAACACGAATCTTAACGGGCACTAATCTCGGCATGTTCTTTAGCTTATTAGTTATGGTAGGTTCAATGACAATTTCTTCCTGCAAAAAGGATGCACCAGATCCCAACCTCCCATCAATGAAACTTGTCCCGGAAATGGTGTCGGGAAAGTCCGGTCGCGAGGTGCAGGTTACTTTAACCATCCATGCGCCTTATGGAGCAAAGAAATTGGAAATTTCAAAAACTATAAATCTTGTTTCTGCCTTTGGAGTTACAACTGTGGTGCCCGTAAGTATCGGGGATAATACCTATCAGTATGTTTTTACTTATACTTACCAGCCCGAGGAAGTTGACAAACTGGTAGGCATTAATTTCCATTTTGAAGATGAAAAAGGAAACGCTGTGGAAAAAGATCTTACTGTAAACACGATCGCTTCAGGGGCCCAGAATATTTATTCGCATACCTGGAAGCTGACTTCCAAATTATGGACAACCCATAACCCGATTCAGGAATCCCTTCAGGATTGTGAAAAAGATAATAATACTTTATTTAAAAGGGACAGTAGTATTGTAGTTAATTATGGCGCTACCGGCTGCACGTTTGATGGCTTCAATATATTTGACCAATGGACATTGAGTGAAGATGAAAAGACATTTACCCAGGTATACCATAGTGTATTTGATCCCACTAAGATCACGATTGAAAAATATGACGTAAAATCATTGACAAAGGATAAACTGGTAATGGAAATTGCACTGGATCTGTCTGTATTCGGCCTTTCAACCCATGAGCTTTTTCTATACACCTATGAATCTTTATAATGGAGTATCTAAGTCTGAACAATTTATTATAAATCAAAAAATTTGATATGCGAAGTATTTTTAACAGGTTAAGGTTTATTATTTCATTTTGTTTTCTTGCATTTATTTCCTGTACCTGTTCTAAGTCAAAAACTCCAACCCCCGCTATTTCAATTAATACGGATCTCAATCATTTAAAATTTTCTGTTGAGGAAGCCGCAGACTGGACAAATCTGCTACTTCGAAAGTCAGGTTGGATTGGGGGAGATGGAATTTTTGCGATTCCATTGAACGGGGTGGATACATCGGGTGCAGGGAAGGACCAGGAAACCTTACTGCTGTTTAGCGATACAGTAATTGGCGAAATAGTTAATGACAGCCTTCAGCCGGGATTCAAAATGATACATAATTCAGTTGCTATAATCAAAGGAAATTTACCGGTGAAAGAAAACCTTCAGTTCTACTACAACAAAAAGACTGATGGTAATCCCGATGCACTTTTTATTCCCAGAACACCCAACTCCAAACCCGGAGATTATTATTGGTTAGGGGATGGTTTTGTAAACCCCTCAAAAGCCGATGCAACATATATTTTTGGTTACAGGGTCAGGGACACCAGTGCCGCTTCATTCGGTTTTGCAGAAGTAGGTAATACGCTTATCAGGATTCCAAAAGGAAGCAGGCCACCTTTTGCCGACCAGGAGCAAATGGATACGCCATTTTTTTTGGCCGGACCAAACGATAACAATGGATCTTTCGGGGCATGCATTTTTGCTAATACCAGGGAAGCTTTTGCTACCAATGCTGATGGTTACGTGTATATATACGGTGTAAGGGGTAAGGCGAAAAATGTAATGGTAGCAAGGGTAAGGCCTGAGCAATTTGAAGATTTTGGCAACTGGCGGTTTTGGGATGGCAGCGACTGGAACGCCGATATCAAAGCGGTAGCAAATATAGCCGACCGTGCCTCCAATGAATTAAGTGTTACCTGGTTAAAAGATGGAAGATATGCAATGGTTTTTCAAACAGATGGTATAGGAACAACGGTTGGTTTACGTTTAAGTAACCATCCCCAGGGGCCGTTCGGGCCCATCATTAAATTATGGGAATGCCGGGAACCTGCAATCGCGAAAAACTTTTTTGTGTATAATGCAAAGGTCCATTCCAACCTGTCAATGCCAAATGAATTGCTGATAAGTTACAATGTGAATTCATTTGATTACTGGAAGGATATTATGGTCTATCCAAATCTTTATCGTCCAAGATTTATTAAAGTAAAATTGTTATAGTAAATATTACACGAATTATAAAACACGAATTACACGAATTATGAAACACGAATTAATACCCCGACTAATCACTAATTCGTTTAATTCGTGCATAAAATTCGTGTCATTAACTTAAGTCATTTTTACACTTAATATTGCACTGGTAGCATGAAAATAAAGCCTGTTATTTTGATTTCGATTGTTATTACTTCCGGGTACTTATGCATTAGTTGCAATAATGTAACTTCAGATAAGGGTGATAAGGTTGCAACTTCAGAAGCAGAAAATTTTTATTACCAGGATACAGCTACCCGGCTGATCACAGAGTCTGCTCCCGAATGGGCCAACATGTTAAAGCATGACAAAGGCTGGATAGGGGCTGATGGAATTTACTGCCTGCCAATGAATGGTGTGGAAGCGCCGGGCAAAATGAAAGAAACAAATACATTCTTTTGGTTCAGTGATTGCATTATCGGAAATATAGTGGCCGATACTTTACAGAAGGATTGGGAAATGTTGCATAATTCGGTAGCCTTTATGAAAGGCGGTAAAGTGGACCCCGATAATATCGAATATTTCTGGCGAAAAGATAGTGCGGGCCATGCAATTTCTATGTTTGAGCCGCATACTCCTGGTTCAAAGCCCGGAGATTATTATTGGCTCGGGGATGGTTTTTTTAATCATGCAACTGATAGCACTATTTACATTTTCGCTTACCGGATAAAGAATGTTCCCGGGGGTATTTATCCCTTTGATGATGTTGGTCTGTCTCTCATCGCCATCCCAAAAGGGAGTAGGCCACCATTTAGTAACCAGCGCCAGTATGATACCCCTTTCTTTTTAAAAGACAGTAAGGGTAATGGAAAGGTGGTATTTGGAATAAGTGTGATGCCGAATACTGCCGCAGCCGGGGCTCCGCATCCCGACGGATACATCTATGTGTATGGTGTACGGGGGAATAAAAAAGAGTTATTGGTTGCGCGAATCTTAGCTGCATCTTTTGAAAAATTCAACGAATGGAAATTTTGGGATGGAGCTACATGGAATAATGATATTAATGCTGCGGCAGCATTAACAGATGGAATTTCAAATGAAATGAGTGTAAGCCTGATGGAGGACGGCCGGGTAATTGCGGCTTACCAGTTAAAGAGTAATTCACCGGATGTGGTAATCCAGGTTGGGAAGACTCCTGAAGGTCCGTTTCAGCCTTTAAAAAAACTGTGGTCAACACCTGAGATATATGACGGTATTGATTTTTATACCTATAATGCAAAAGCGCATCCCCATCTTTCAAATCCCGGGGAATTACTGATCAGTTATAATGTGAACTCATTTAATTTTTTAGAAGATATTGTAAAGCATCCCTACCATTTGCGTCCAAGGTTTATAAGAGTAAAATATAGATAAGGTGATGAAATTAATTTCACACAATGAAGAAGGTCAGCCGGGGATACTTACCATAATTACTTTATATCAGAAATATTATTATTTATTAACATTTTGGGTGTATTCCAAATTGTCGCGGCAACAGGTGGTACGTGGGGACACAAACCACGGCCCAGCCTCGGTCGGTGTCCCACCAGCCGAAATCAGGGGGGACAATTTGAAATGCACCCAACATTTTTGGCTTGATATAGCTTAAAAGTAGTATGTTTATACTGGTATTTTATTTTACAAAATGAATTATTGCCACCTGTTTTATAACAAGATCTTCAAACCTAAACTTACATGTATGAAAAAAATTTTTATGCTCATTGTTCTGCTTACTGCCTACAGTAATATTTTTGCGTTTCTTACACAGGCAAATTGGCGCTGGCGCAATGATGATGGCTCGGAAACCACGGCTACCTGGAAGGAAGCCCAAAACACACCTTTTACACAATCTACAACCGGTGAAATTTTCAGGCTAAGGTTAGAAGTTTATAATAATTTAACTACTTCTGAGAATATGCTTGATACATTGCAGTATGCTACATCTATCACAGGACCATGGACAAACATCGACACCCTTGAAGGGTCAAATGCTTTCATGATTTCGACTTCCAGTGCCTTTGTTGTGCAGGACGAACCAACTACCGCGCAATTAACCGGCGTTGCTTTACCCTTTTCGGCAGGTAAGATCATGGTTGATTCCGCAATTTTGAGAATTAACCTTCCAACTCAACAGCGCACCGAATGTGAATGGGTTATTAAGGGTACTACGAACATTGCACCGAATACTACTTATTTTTTCAGGCAGTGGGGCGCAGCGGCAAATAACCTTGACATTGGAATGACATATCCGTCTTTAACCACAGCAGTAGTGCTGCCAATAAAACTTAACGGCTTCACCGTAAGCCGCGAAAACAATAAAGTCAGGGTGCAATGGGCCACAGCCTCAGAACAAAATAATGACCGCTTTGACATTCAACGTAGCAGTGATGGAAGTTCATGGGCAACGATTGCCAGTGTTAAAGGTAAGGGTACTTCCGCTGTATCCAATACTTATAGCATATACGATGAGCGCCCGCTAAGCGGGAATAACTACTATGTTATTAAACAATTCGACTTAGATGGGCATTTCTCCCTGTCAGAAGTAAAGTTTACAAAAATGCCTAAAGCAAAGTCAATTATATCTGTATATCCAAATCCGTCACGCACAGCAATTAATTTCAGTATTGTAAATTCAGGAGCTTCCAACGTGGAAGCGGTACTTACCAATGTAAATGGCAGTATCGTTCATCATGAAATATTTAAAACTGTTCCTGCAAATGCCAATATTAAATTAAACCTGCTGAAGAAGCCGGCGCCGGGTGTATATGTCCTGAAATTAAATGCTGATGGCCTTTCAGAAAGTGTAAAGGTGGTTATTGAATAACAGTTGATCTTTTATAATAAAAGGGAAAGTAACTGCGAACACTTGCATACTTTCCCTTTATTTTTGGCGGAATTTCAAGATCGTCTCAACCAGGTAATTGGTACGCGATCCAAAAGTATAATGCAAAAAGTTTTAAATAGCTCATGGATAGGTCCGGTGATCTCCGGGTTGCTATCGTACATAGCTATATGCCACATAAATCTTGTTTGTAGCTGGATATGCTATGTTCCTTTATTCATTTCAGTTTATAATAAATCTACAAAACAGGTTTTTAAAACTGCGCTTATTTTTGGTTTTACTTTTTCATGTTTTGCGTTTTTCTGGATGATTCCAGGTGCTGAAAGATTCACCGGATATAATAGGTTATATGGTCTGGGTGTTTTCCTTATTTCTGCTGCTTTCTATACTTTATTTTGTGGTACACTATTGTATTGTTTTGCTTTACTTAAAATAGCGGATCATTCTTTAAACTCAATTATTATAAACAGCATTTCAGCAGCAACTCTTTTTTGTATAGCAGAGGCCCTGTTAGTGCTTTTATCAACCGGGCTCCCCTGGTTCGATTTTCACGCTGGTAATGGATTGGCTGAGAACCTTAATACGGTTCAGCCTGCGTCACTTTTTGGTATTCATATTATGACATTTGTAGTGATAGCGGTTAATTATTTAATTGCCACAATTGCCATAGGAAAATTATGGATTAAACTTTATGTACCTCTTTCAATAATAGTAGGGTACCTGTTGATTGGCTTTGGCTTACTCCAAAATTTTAATAAAAATTTACCTGGTTATAAACCATTCAAAGTCGCCATTCTCTCAGAAAATATTACACCGGATATAAAATGGGATGATAATAATGGGAATATCCTTGTTCAAAAATTATTGGATCTTAATCACCTTGCTGTAACCCTGAAACCTGACATGGTGTTATGGTCAGAATCAGCAATACCATGGACCTACCGCAAAGATGATGATTTGGTGAATGAAGTATTCAAGATTACAGATCCTGCCAGGATAACGCATATTATGGGGATCAATACCGCCTACAGGGAAAATGTGGTTTTCAATTCAGCTTACTGTATATTGCCAGGAGGGATTGTGACAGGACGATACGATAAGCAATATCTTTTATCGCTTATCGAAAAGCCGTTGAATGGATGGCTGATGCCTTTCTTTTCGAGCAAAGGTTTTTCTGCACTAAACGACACTACGCACAATAGACCGTTAACAACTCCCTATGGAATGGCGGGTTTTCTTATCTGCAATGAGGTTGCCTTACCCGCCGCTGCTGCCAGCCAGGTTAAACAAGGCGCTGAATTTATAATGACGATGAGTAATGACGGATGGTTTAACGACACTTATATTGTCCGCGTGCATTATTATTATGCAAGATTGAGAGCCGTTGAATCAAGAAAAGATCTCGCTATAAATTGTAACAATGGCTTTTCTGGTCTCATAAAAGCTTCCGGCGAAATTGAAGTAATGGAAAGAAGTACTGAGTCCTTTGTAAAGATGGTTTCCGTACAGCCCAATAAATGCAGTACCATTGCTTCCACTCATCCGGGAATATTTCTGTATGGTTGTATCCTTTATATTGCTATCATCCTTATCTCAGGAGTCATTAAAAAAATTCAAAGTAAAAAACTATGATCATCTTTACTTGAAGGGAAGTTTAATAAATACGTATAATTATGTTTTACAGGATAAAAGTAAATCTCCTGATTGTATTCGCGGTTCTTATGTCTGCCCTGGAAATTTCGGCAGAAATAAAAATGCCCCGGATCTTTCAAAGCAATATGGTTCTTCAAAGAGATAAAGCCGTAACAATATGGGGATTTGCCAATGCAGGCGAAAAGGTCGGAATAGATTTCAACAACGGTCATTTTAATTGCGTGGCAGGAAAAAATGGGAAGTGGATGATAAAACTTCCTCCGCAAATTGCAGGAGGACCATTTGAAATTACGCTTCGGGGGAAATCAAATACGATTGTATTGAGGAATATATTGTTTGGCGATGTATGGATATGCGGAGGTCAGTCGAATATGCAAATTACCCTTGATCAGATAGGGTATAAGCCAGCTGCCGCTGCTAATACCAACAACAAAAATATAAGATTATTTACCAGTTCTGTAGACATGGATTATGTGGCAAAGGATGACCTGGCAGGTGGTATTTGGAAAGAAGCCTCAGCAGAAAATATCAAATATTTTTCGGCGGTCGCCTATTTTTTCGGGCAGTATTTGCAGGACTCATTAGCTGTTCCTATCGGGCTTGTCAGTGATAATTTAGGTGCTACCTCCATTGAAACCTGGATGAGTCCCAATGCCTTAAAGCAATTCCCGCAATTCAAAGACTATCATGCCATGTACCTGGCGCCAGCTAAAAGTTTTAAGGAAATAACTGCTGAGTTTGAAAAAATGAAACCTGCCTGGGAATCTGAATATTATTTAAAAGGCAAGGGCTTTGAACAAAAATGGTATTTACCCGGAACAGACATTTCAGATTGGAAAACAACAGAAGTGCCGGGATGGTGGGAGGAAAAAGGTGAGGCTGATTTTGATGGCGCGGTCTGGTATAGAAAAACCTTCGATATGCCTGAAGGTTTTAAAGGAGATACTTTTAATTTACAATTGAATCAGATTGATGACTATGATATTGCCTGGATTAATGGAGACAAGGTTGGAGAGGGATTTGGTAATGTTAATTGGCGCAATTATAAAGTCCCATCGCATATATTGAAACCGAAGGATAATGTTTTAGTGGTAAGGGTATTTGATACCGGGGGCCGCGGAGGAATGTATACGGGACCAATCTGGGGCAATCCGGTTCTCCTGGGTAGCTGGAAATATAAACCCGATCTTAAGATTGACGCAGCCTCATTTCCAAAGCCTCTCGTAGTAAATGCAAGCCCTTTCTCTTCCCCTGCGGTATTGTTTAATGGCAATATCGCTCCCATAACAAATCTTGCTATTAAGGGAATTATCTGGTACCAGGGAGAAAGCAATGCGGGCAGGGCGGAGGAATACAGGCAGTTGTTTCCGGCCTTTATCAATGATTGGCGTGCGGCGTTTAACCAGGGAGATCTTCCTTTTATTTTCGTTCAACTGGCTAATTATATGCAGGAAGCAGGTGAACCTGGTGAAAGTGAATGGGCAGAACTTCGGGAAGCACAGGCAATGGCTTTAAAACTTCCTAATACAGGTGTGGCAGTCGCAATAGATATTGGAGAAGCCAACGATATTCATCCAAAGAATAAATCAGGTGTAGGAAAGCGATTGGCATTATCGGCACTTAAAATTGCTTATAACAAAGACGTCGTTTTTAGCGGTCCGGCTTTTCAATCTATTGTTATTAATGGGGACAGTGCTGTTATCAGTTTTTCAAAAGCCGGCGGAGAATTAATTACTAAAGATAAGTATGGATATGTAAGAGGATTTGCAATAGCTGGCGCCGATAAGAAGTTTTATTGGGCAAAAGCATGTATAAATGATAATAAAGTGATTGTTTGGGGTACCGGTGTAAGGAAGCCTGTGGCGGTTCGTTATGCATGGTCGGATAATCCCGGATCGCTTGATCTCTATAATAATATGGGAATGCCTGCAATCCCGTTTAGAACAGACAACTGGCCAACTGAAACCAGGGGTAAAGTGTTTTCTGAAAATCCATGGGAATAGTAAAATGATTATGGCTTCCCGGATGATATAAGATATTACCATCGATTAAAAATTACATAATGAAATGTAAAAAGATAGTTGCCTTGTTATGCTTAGCTGCTATTTATTTAAATTTATTTGCGGGTACCGATAATATTGCAGTGAATGCAAAAGTTACCGCTTCAACAACGCTTAATAAAAGTTACAGTGAATCAAATGTCAGCGACGGAATTATCGGGATTAATGGCAAAGGCGAATGGGCCTGCGAAGGGGTAACAACGGATTGGGGATATGTCAGGTTTCCCTGGATTCAATTGGATTGGGTACAAAGTGAACCGGTGAATAAAATAATACTTTATGATCGTGCTTCTTTGGATGAGCATATAGCAAGCGGCAAACTTTTGTTCAGTGACAGCAGTATAGTGTGGGTGGATGAAATACCAAACAATGGAACTGCAAAAGTTATAAAGTTTAAGACTAAAGAAGTAAAGTGGGTGAGGTTTATTACAACAGATGGCAATGGCAAAGACCTTGGCTTTTCTGAAATAGAAGTATATACAACAAATGCTGAAAGTTCCGATTATGTGTCGTGGGTTGATCCTTATATAGAAACTAACCGTGGCAGGTATTTCTTTTTTATTACCGGCTGCAGGCCATTCGGTATGACAGGTGCAGCGCCCCATACGCGCAATAAGAACCAGAATGGCGGCGGCTATAACTTTAATGAAAATGAAATTTTGGGATTTGGACAGATACATAGCTGGATGATGTCGGGGATTGAAGTGATGCCAGCCCTGGCAACGGTTGATCCAACAATGGGAGAGAATGCATGGAAGTCGGAATTTAGTCATGATGATGAGATTGTTCAGCCAGGATACCAACGTGTTTATTTAAGGACCCCTAAATTATGGGTAGAACTTACTTCTACTGAACGGGTGAGTTTTTACAGGTTTAAATATCCACAGGATATGCCTGTTAATATACTCGTAAACCTTGGGGGTTATATAGGCAACAGTACTATGGCAAATGCTGAAATAAATAAGATTAGTAATAATGAATTTGAAGGTAGTTTTAGTTCTGTAAAGCGGTATTGGGGTGGGCCTAAAGACGTTAAGGTATTTTTTGTAGTTCAGTTTGATAAGGCTTCTGCAGTGTTGAATGGATGGAAAGGAACAAAACTGCTAAATAATATTTCAACGTTGCAAGGCGATAGTGTGGGTGTGGCGGCAAGATATGATGTGAAGGCCGGGGATGAATTAAAAATGAAAATTGCCATCTCCTACACCAGCATAGAAAACGCAAGAAATAATCTGAAAGCTGAATGTACCACATGGGATTTTGACCAGGTAAGGAATGAATCAAGAGCAGTATGGAACGAATGGTTAGGAAGGATAGAGGTAAAGGGAGGTGCGTCGGAACAGAAGGTAAAATTTTATACTGATCTGTGGCATGTTCTGCTTGGACGTCATAAAATTGATGATGTATCAGGTGATTATCCTGACAGAACAACGGGTAAGAGAGACGGGAATTTTACAGATGCCGTTTTTAAAATTAAGACAGTTCCAAAAGACAGTAACGGTAAGTTGAAATATCATATGTATAATTCAGATGCTTTCTGGTTAACGCAATGGAACCTGAATATTTTATGGGGACTTGGCTGGCCCGAAGTTCAGGACGAAATGTCTGCTTCCATGATACAGTATGCGGATAACGGCGGACTGCTTCCCCGTGGACCCTCGGGTGGTGGTTATTCATACATCATGACAGGCGACCCCACTGCAAACCTGATTGCCGGAACTTTTCAAAAAGGATTACTGACTAAGGTGGACAAGAATCATGCTTTTGACGTCCTTAAAAGAAATCAATTGCCAGGCGGAATGCTGGGAAGTTCGGCCGACATAGCGTTTTATACAAAGAATGGTTGGTGGAAGGACAATGCCGGAATAACTATAGAAGCCTGCTTCCAGGATTATGCCGTAGCGCAGATGGCACAGAAATTAGGGAAGAATAAAGAGTATAATTTTTTCATGCATAGATCTGAAGGATGGAAGAAATGTTTTAACCCGGAACAGGGATTATTATTTCCAAAGGACAAAGACGGAAAGTTTATTCATAACGATCCATTAAGTGGTACCGGTTGGGTAGAGGCCAATGCATGGCAGGGAACATGGGGTGTTTCGCATGATATCGAGGGCCTTTCAAAATTAATGGGGGGTAACGATAAATTATGTGATAAGCTGAACTATGCATTTGAAAAGGCGGCGCCCCAGGATTTTGTGTTTGCTTATACAGATGGCTATGTAAGTTATGCAAATCAACCCGGGCTCTCAAATGCTCATGTCTTCAATTATGCGGGTAAACCATGGCTTACACAATATTGGGTCAGGAGGGTAAGAGAGCAGGCATATGGCGGTACCACGCCTGATTTGGGGTATGGAGGCCATGATGAAGACCAGGGACAGATGGGTGCATTGAGTGCATTGATGTCTCTTGGCATATTCAGCCTGCAAGGCAATGTTTCCTCCACGCCTGTTTATGAAATTACAAGTCCCATCTTTGATGATATCAATATTAAGCTTGATCCTGTATATTATAAAGGCAAGAATTTTCATATTAAGACCTATGATAATTCCGCAGTGAATATGTACATACAAAAGGTACTGTTGAATGGTAAGCCATTAAATAATTGCTGGTTTGACCATGCCGAATTTGCCCGGGGTGGTACCCTGGAAATATGGTTGGGTGCGCAGCCAAATAAAGCATGGGGAACAGGTGCTGTCAATGGGCAATGAGCAATAAGCAATGGGCAATGGGCAATGAGCAATGGGCAATGGGTAATGGGTAATGGGCAATGGGCAATGGGCAATGAGCAATGGGCAATGGGCAATAGGCAATAGGCAGTGGACAATGGGCAATGGGCAATAGGCAAGGGGCAAAGGGTAATAGGCAATGGGTGCACATCTTACTAAGCCTGCGAAATAGCATTAAATCAACCCCGTCATTGGTTGTAAACGCTGACGGCGGTTGATTTGAAATGGGTCATACGCTCAAAAGATTTATACCTTTGGAACTGATCGGCCGGCATCTTTCCAACGCATAAGTATGCATCTCCGGAGTTTGCCACATCCCACCGGATGTCAGGGGATTAAACAAAAAATGATGAACAGCAGGATAATATTTATTCTCTTAAGTATGCTGATTGTAGTGGAAATTTCAGGTGCTCAGCCTGTTCAACCCGGCATCTCTGCAAAACCAGGCAAGAGCAGGAACTGGTTTCCCTATTTCAATTTTAATGCGGCTGCCTTTAAAACTGTGCCACGGGAGTTTGGCCCTTTTACCCGTTGGTGGTGGCCGGGCAATGATGTAACGGATGCAGAACTTCAGCGGGAAGTAAAAATGTTTGCAGGTAATGGATTTGCCGGGGTGGAGATTCAACCGCTTACAATGGGTATTAATCCAAATGCCACTCCTGACCAGTTGGACAGGATCTATAGCTGGGATACTCCTTCATTTTACAAACATGTAATAGCAGTAATGGAACAGGCAAAAAAATCCGGAATTACTGTTGACTTGAACGGTGGCAGCGGATGGCCACTTGGAGGCCCTGATGTGGCTTCGCAGGAAAGTATGTTGACACTTACTTATGCTGATACGATCATTACGGGTGGTCAAACAATCAATATCGACCTGCCTAAACAATTACCTGATTATTCAAAAATAATCATATTTGATACCTTGCATCTCTACAGCTACATTGACCCTTCATTGGCAAAATTACAGGCAGTAATTACCGCACGAATACTTAATCAAATTGAAGGGCAGATTTTTCTTGATGCTGAATCAGTTCTTGATATTACAACCCATGTAACCAATAACAGGTTAAATTTTAAGATGGCCCAGGGTGGCAAATGGGTGATCATCGCTTTTTGGGCAAAACCTGATGGACAAATGCCAACATTAATTGCCAGCAGGAATCCCGGATTGGTAGCTAACCATTTTGATTCCAATCAGATCATAAAGAGCTACCGGCATCTCTTTGGTAAGCGAACAGGGTTGGATCATTACTATGGATTTCCTTTGCGTGCTATTTTCAATGATAGTTATGAATTCAGAACGGACAGGCATTATTCAAATAGTTTTATCAGTTTCTTCCTGCAAAAGCGGGGATACAGTATCATTCCCTGGCTTGCCGCAAACCTGGAAAAGGGATACAATAATAATGCATCGGCATTCCTGTTTCCAAATGCGAAATCAAATTTTGTTTTTTCAGATGAAGATTGGCGTTTGCGATATGACTACGACCTGACCGTTGGGGAACTCCTGCAACTGCATTTCATAAAAAGCAGCAATAACTGGATGCAGCGGCGCGGAATGATACACCGCAACCAGGCATATGGAATAAAAACGGATATTATCGCTTCCAGCGGAACTGCCGCCATTCCGGAAGCTGAACAACTATATGCAAAAGGCGCTGAAGGATTTGTAAAACTCGTAACATCAGGAGCCCATTTGTATAATCGCCCTGTTGTTACACAGGAATCATTTGTTTTTTTTGGCGGCTCGGCAATGATCACGCCTCAAAAAATAAAAGCCTTATCTGATAAGTCATTTACCAATGGAATTAATCAAATTATTTATTCAGGTACTTCCTATAAATATAAAACAAATGATTATGGAAGGGAAGGATGGAATACCTGGTCCAGTCCTTATTCGGGTTTCGATTTTTCCTCCAATATTAATGAAAGCTTCCCCTATTGGAAGCATATTAAAGAAATAAATCTCTATATTGCCCGTTCCCAATATGCACTTCGTTCAGGTAATCCGCATACGGATGTGTTGATCTATTTTCCATTTGCAGATTTTACGCAGGAAGATTTGGTGGAGAATCCCGAAGAGATTTTAGCAAGCGGATATTTCAAAGGAATTGATCCTGGCGGCATTGCAGGCAATGAAGCAAAAATTATATTAACGAATAAACAGAAATGGTTCACGGCAGTATGGAAGACAATCAACATACTCAATGCGGCGGGCATCACCTGGGACTGGGTGAATGACGCTTCTGTTCAAGCTGCCATCGCCAAAAAAGAAGAAATTGATATAAGGGGAAACCGTTACCAGGCTCTACTGCTTATCAATGCGCCCTATATTCAATTAGGCAGCGCCAAACGAATATCGGATCTTTCCCAAAATGGTGTTAAGATCTTAATCATTGGAGAGCCACCTTTTAAGCAACCCGGCTTTCTCAACTATGTAGAGAATGACCACAAAACCAGGCTCTTCATCATGCAATCTTTAAGGCAGAAAAATTGTGCTCATATTACTGATGCTAACATACCAGACGGATGGATTAAGAAAATAAAGCAAAGAATAAAATTCAAAAATAATTATCGCTTCACGCGTACCGTTGAAAGAGAAATGAAGGACTGTAGCATGCTTCGTTTTACCTGGAATCAATCAGGTCAATGGCAATCGATTTTTTTAACCTGTGATGTCGCTTACAAAAATAATTATTGGCTCGATCCGGCTAATGGTTATGTAATTAAAGCAGTCAGTAATTCAGTTTCAAACGAAGACTATTCTTATCTTTTGCCACCCTATGGCTCAATACTGTTTTATGCATCCAAAACTAAATTGGCTGATAAATTATTGAATAAAGTCATACCTGCTTCCAACAAGGAGAAAGAAATAATGCGTATTGAAAAATGGGATATCAAAGCGGGTACGGCTGAAGGCAGGAATAGTGCCCTTTTTGAATGGAGAAGCAATGAAGCATTTAAATACCTGTCTTCAGAAGGTATTTACACAGCTTCATTTGATCTTGATATAAAAAAAGGAAAGAAATATTTTATCGATGCCGGGTTGGTTTATTTCACCGCAGAGGTAAGAATAAATGGACAATTCGCAGGCGAAAGAATTTGGGAACCATTCCGGATGGATATTACCCGTTTATTAATACCGGGAAAGAACAATATTGAAATAAGGATCATTCCCACCCAAAGAAATGAATTTATCCGGGAAGCAATTGACGGCAACAAAAAATATGCGCATTTCAAAGGCAAAGAAAACACATTAATGCCCGCAGGATTAGTTGGGCCGGTCAGGATATTTGCTTTTTAAATGGTGAATGGTGAAAGTACCCGGGAATTAAGCTGATCATGCCTGGGGCAGGACTTTTTTGCTTTCATAACATAGATCACCCCACCGGGGTTTGTCATTCTTTTTTGATGAATTCTATTCTATATTAATGTCACCCCGCTGGGGTTTGTTAATCCGTTCAATTGATTCTCTTTGCTATATTAATGTCACCCCGCTGGGGTTGTTAATCCGTTCAATTGATTCTCTTTGCTTTATTAATGTCACCCCGCTGGGGTTTGTCAATCTGTTCAATGATTCTCTTTGCTATATTAATGTCACCCCGCTGGGGTTTGTCAATCCGTTCAAT
>JBDTWP010000053.1:0-25347 GCA_040006615.1 Ferruginibacter sp. | reverse complement strand
CAACCCGAGGGGGTTATAGTTTTAAAGGGTTGACAACCGAGGCGACAATAATTTTTAAAGGGTTACCAACCTTGGCCAAGAGGTCTTTTCTTATTATTACACCCTAATAAAGGTTGGCAACCCGAGGGGGTTATAGTTTTAAAGGGTTGGCAAGTGAGGCGACAATAATTTTAAAGGGTTACCAACCTTGGCCAAGAGGTCTTTTCAAATAATTGCACCTTAATAAAGGTTGGCAACCCGAGGGTCAAATTCAGGACACCGTTTCCTTCTCATTTACCGGCATTGAAATCAGGATAGGCTCCAGCACTGTGTGCCGGTCTTTCACTTCCTGGTTATTTGGATCATTTATGATGGCTCCAAGTTTTTCCATATCCGTTACATCCAATACCACTACCACCGAATTGGGATCATCCTTATCCTGGAAGGTTTGAAAGGCTGATACTGCAGGAGCAAATAATTGTACCCTGTCCTGGTGGCCTTTAAGCCATGTTTCAAAATCACCTACTTTGTGTCGGACTACTACTGTTGGCATAATTTTTTTTTTATTTGATAAAATGTAAGTCTAAAATAATGAATTAAAATAACTAATCCAAGTGCAGCATTGTATTAAAAAATATAATTTGGGTTATTTCTATAAATTATTTTTCATAGCATATTGCTAAGGTATATTTATTCATCCATAAGCCTAATCCCTGATAAATAAATTTTGCATCCAAATAACTATATTCAGCATTATCCAGTATGTTTAAGTTTTTCACATCAAAATGCAGACCTGTACCAAAAGATTTAATAATCGACTCCTTGGCTGAAAATAAATTATAAAAATAAATGTATTGATTTAAAGAATTGCCGGCATATGAGTTAAATTGCTGCAATTCAGCCGGGCACATAATTTCCGGCGCTATTTCACTGATCTTTAGAGCCGGATCAATATGTTCAATATCTATACCCACTTTCTTGTATCCTGATATTCCAACAAGTAGATAGTCTTTGGCATAAGAAAAACTGAAATTGATGGCTGGCGCTGCTTTTAAAAAAGGTTTTTTATACTCATTAAAATCCAACTCAAAATCTTCCATACCATCATACCTACGTAAATATTCATATAAAAAGGATCTTGCCAGCAGTCTTTTGTCGGAGTCTTGTTTAAGTTTATACCGGCTTATGTCATCAATTTGATCTTTGGGGATAATGGATCTATTGCAATACCTGATATTTTTTGAAATATTAAGTAAGAATAATTGAATACCGGCGTTGATCGTTACCTGTTTTGCAATAGTATAATTATTCATGCAGAATCGTATTTTATCGGATTCTTTGATTTTACAGATGCCTGGATAAAATATAGTTACTTATAGTCAGCCTATTTGTATCGAGGATATTTCTATGACAACAATTCAAATTAATTACCGCTACATTATCAGCAACCAAATCAATATTATTTGCTGTAAGCTTTTTGAAATGCCGCATTGAAAATTTTGAATTCCTGTTATTATTACCAGGAATTTCCTCTCTTTGAATCGCCTTAAATAATACTACATTGGTATATTGTAAACAACCACTGATGGATGAATTGACTAACTCCCTCTCGGCTTCATAAGCAGCAGCTACCTTTTCAAAATATGCTGACTCATATTCTATTTTCGTATTATTGTTCTTTTTCTTTACCGGCCCCTTACCATTTTTTTGTTTTCTTAAGCTTAACATGCTTTCCCCGCTGATCAGGGTATCTAATAAAAATACATTGATATTTTTAAACCCTCTTCCTTCAAGAATTGCCGCAATCTCTAATGTAACCTGCCCACCCAACGACCAGCCTAACAGGTTAACAGGTTCGCCCAGGTCATATTTTTTTTCGTATGCCAGCAGATAATAGAGCGCAAGTTTATTTAATGAACCAATCTTATCCTTATGGTGAATATTGTAATTATCAATCCCGATGCAATTATACTTAGGAAATAACAGGTCTGCCAGATCCTGGTACACTTCAGAACCACCATGGCCCGGGTGAATAAAAATCATATTATTCAGCGTTTTGTTTTGAATAAAATGATATGGCTTTACCAGATCGAAATATTGATCCCGGGCTGCTAATATTCTAACAATTGACTTAAGTCTGAACAGATCAGCCACTTTAACATCATACCCCAAAGCGTTACTCATTCGATATGATAACTGTATGGCTAAAATAGAATTGCCTCCTATCCTGAAGAAATCATCGGTAATACCTACTCTTTCCAGGCCAAGAACTTTTTTCCAGATTTTACAGATCTCCATTTCTATTTCATTAGTTGGGGCAACATATTCTTCCCGCGGAGCGATGAAGCGGGGATCCGGTAATGCCTTTTTATCTAATTTACCATTGATGGTTAGCAGAAATGATTCCATTGCTACCAGGCTGCCTGGTACCATATATCCAGGTAATGACTGCGATAACTTTTCTGTAATAACGGCTGGTGTAATGGTATCGTCGCTGTTATCAGGAACATAATATCCAACCAGGTATTTATCAATGCCTGATCCTGTTTCTCTTTCTTTGGCCAGTACACAGCTTTGCCTGATACCCCTGATCTGTGATAACGCATGTTCTACCTCCCCCAACTCTATCCTGAATCCCCTGATCTTTACCTGGTCATCGTTTCTGCCAATGTATTCCAGGTTCCCATCAGGCAACCATCTCACCAGGTCGCCTGTCTTATATAACCGGGTATGGCCCTTTGCTTTATCTGCTTTGGTGGCAAATGGGTTGGCAATAAAGCGCTGTTCTGTGAGGTCTTCCTTGTTTAAATAACCACAGGCCACACCTGCGCCACCTATGTATAATTCTCCAATGATGCCAATGGGAACCGGGGCGGAATTAGTGTCCAGAACATATACCCCGGTATTGGCTATTGGTTTACCTATTTTGGTATTCCCGTCACCTGCTTCATATCTGTGCATTGTGGCGATAACGGTACTCTCTGTGGGACCATAGGCATTTATTAATCTTCTGCCCTTACTCCATTTGTTCATTGTTTCCAATGAGCAAAGATCTCCTCCAACCAATAATGTTTTCAAATCGGGTAACCGGGTATCGGGCATCATGCTTAACAATACAGGAGGCAATAAGGCAATGGTAATTTTAGCGCTAAGCAAGTAATCACAAACCAATTGAGAATCCTGTCTTATCCCTGCCGGTATTATTGAAAGCTGTGCCCCGGATGATAAAGCACTGAATATCTCCCATACTGACGCATCAAATATTAAGGAAGCATATTGCAATACTTTCGATTCGGAATTTATTTCCAGCATTTGCTTTTGTACAAAAACCAAATTATTTAAACTCCTGTGGGTTATCTTCACCCCCTTCGGACCGCCGGTGGTACCGGAGGTATAAATCACATAGGCCAAATTGGTTGCTTCGCTGTGCTGTGGCAGGTTTGAGCTGTCTTCTTTTTTGTAGAACTTCTCTCCCAGGCCGATGTAAATTAACTTTTCCGGCGGTAGTCGTGGATGATTGCCTTCGCTAAGTTGTTGCTGGCTGAGTATGAGTTGTGCCCCGGTATCTTCCAGGAGATAATCTATTCTTTCCTGCGGATAGCCAGGATCTATTGGCACATAAGCTCCGCCAGCCTTCAGTATCGCCAGTATCCCAATCACCATCTCCAGGCCCCTGTTCACGCACAAGGCTACCAGGGTATCAGGACCAGGTTCCTGTTTAGTCCTTTTTCTATATTGTGTCCTGATATGCCGGGCCAACTGGTTACTCTTTGCATTAAGTTGCTGGTACGATAACTGCTGCCCTTCATAAACCAGGGCAATATTACCGGGTGTCTTTTCGGACTGTTTTTCAAACAACTGGTAAATTGTTTTGTCTTTCGGATAGTATTTATATGTTTTGTTCCACTGATATATGATTTGGTTGTATTCCAAGGGATTGAGGAGGCCGGCCTGACTGTATGGCCTTCCTGGTGCTTCGGTAAGTTGATCAAGCAAATGGGTGTAGCGATCAACGAGTCTCATAATGGTATTCTTGTGGAAAAGGCTGGTAGCATAACTGATTTGACCCATAAGCTCTTCATGACTGTCATCTACATAGAAGGATAAATCAAATTTTTCTACTTCATAAAAACCTTCCACCTGAAATGGCCGGAGAGAAAATTTTTGTTTATTACGCTTACGCTGATTACCAAAACTCTGTACTCCAAACATTACCTGGAAAACCGGGTGCCGAGAAATATCACGGTTAACCCCCAGTTCATCAACTAATTTTTCAAAGGGAAGGTCCTGGTATAATTGTGCCCTTATCTGCTCCTGGTGAACTTTCTGTACCAGGCCGGCAAAACTTTGTGAACTGTTGAGCCGCGTTCTATTTACCTGCATATTGACAAAGAATCCAATTAGCCCTTCCGTTTGCCTGTGTTGCCTGTTTGCAATGGGGCTGCCAATCACAATGTCGTCCTGGCCTGTATATTTATTCAACAGAATATTTATACTGCTTAACATTACGGTATGCAGGGTGGTGCCATATAATTTCGCCAATGCTCTTAATTTCTGACTAATTTCTTTATTGAGACCAAATTTTTCATGAGCACCCCTATAATCAACACGATTGGGTCTTACGAAATCGGTGGGTATTTCCAGGACCTTGTAGTTCGATAATTTATTTTTCCAATAGCTTAATTGTTTTTCTAATATGGGGCCTGTTAAAAAAGCCCTCTGCCATAATGCATAATCTTTATATTGTATTTCCAGGGCGGGCAAACAAAAACCCCTGTCCTTGTTAATAAAAGCTTTATACCAGGCAAGCAACTCTTTTTCAAATATTTCAATTGACCAACCGTCAGCGGCGATGTGATGAATATTGATCAATAAAAAGATTCTTTTCAACCTCAGACCCGGGCCTGCTTTTTTTAATTGAACAGTATAAAATTTTACCCTGACAGGATATTCAGCGCTTAAATTAAAAGGGCGGTTGATGTCTTCTTTGACCAGGGATTTGTAAGCAGATTTTCCTGTTAGTTTTACCGCTTCAATATACAATGGCTTATCATGCACCCGCTGAATCCCATGTTCCTGGTTTTCGACCTGCTCAATCGTACTTCTCAGCACTTCATGCCGGGATATGATTTTCTGAAGAGCATATTTTATCCCCTTTATATTAGCATGCAGGTCAAGTTCAAATAGTACCGGAATATGATAAGCGTTGCTTCCCTGTTCATACTGTTCGATAAACCAAAGGCGTTCCTGTGCAGGGCTTAGTGGATAATAATCCGAAATATTATCTTTGAATATCAGGACTTTCAAAAACTTCTCCTTTGAGAAAATGTTATTTTCGTTTAAGATAGAGATTATTTTAATTTTGTTATTAATAACAAAATTTCTCGTTTCTTCATTCTGAAGCTTTTTAGACGTCGAAAGTTTAATTGTTTCATTTTCAAGCCAAATAGCACCGTCGTCATGTCTTAACTGGTTAAAAAAGATATGAATGTCTTTCATGTTAATAACTGCTCTTTATTAAGTATTTATTAAGACATCCCATTCAACATTGTCAGGATTAACCTGCTTAACAGAAACATTGTCCAGTAACATTTGTATATTCTTTAATTTAAACACATCCGCAACTTTTACGTCACATCCCAATGACTTACTCATTCGGTGTGATACCTGTATGGCTAAAATAGAGTTGCCGCCAATCCTGAAGAAATTGTCTGTGATACCAACCCTATCCAGTCCGAGAGCCTCCTGCCAGATGTTGCAAATTGCTGCTTCTGTTTCGTTAACCGGTGCAACATATTCTTCCCCTGATGAGTTGAAGCCGGGATCAGGTAATGCCCGTTTATTTAATTTACCATTGATGGTTAGCGGAAAAGACTCCATTGCTACAAAGGTGCCTGGTATCATATATTCAGGTAATGACTGTGACAGCTTACCTGTAATACTGGTTTGTGTAAGTGTATCATCGTTGTTATCTGAAACATAATATCCAACCAGGTATTTATTACCTCCTGATTCTGTTTCTCTTTCTTTAGCTATTACACAACTTTGCCTGATACCTTTGATCTGTGATAAGGCATGTTCTATCTCACCTAACTCTATTCTGAATCCCCTGATCTTTACCTGCTCATCGTTTCTGCCAATGTATTCCAGGTTCCCATCGGGCAACCACCTCACCAAATCGCCTGTCTTATACAATCTGGTATAGCCTTTTGTTTTATCTGCCTCTGTAGCAAATGGATTGTGAATAAATCGTTCTTCTGTCAAATCGTGTCGGTTTAAGTAGCCGCGGGCCAGGCCGGCTCCGCCAATATATAATTCTCCTATGACACCGATGGGTACAGGAGATAAATTGTTATTCAACACATATAGCTTTTTATCAAATAAACGTGTCCCTATTGGTACAACATTTTTTGTATCGTAATCATTTAATTTACAGTAGCTGGAATAAACAATATTTTCAGTAGGACCGTATACATGGATTAAGGATGTTTTTTCATAAAGACTTTTAAAGTTATTTACAATTTCTATGTTAGAGGCTTCCCCTCCAAAAAGCAACTGCTGTAAAACATCCAAACATTTGGATTGATTTTGAACTAAGGAGTTAAACAAAGCAGTAGTAATGAAAATTGTATCTACATTAAATTTAGTAAGCTGATTGTCCAATATGGATAACTCTAATAAATAACTGTCAATCAGAATTAATTTCCTGCCATTTATTAATGAGAAAAATATATCAAAAATACTACCATCAAAAGCATAATTTGATACGCCTGCAACGACAAATACTTTCTCATAGTTAATAAAGTTATTTTCAATAACGAATGTTAATATCTGATGATGTTCCACCATCACCCCTTTAGGTTTACCGGTTGTCCCGGAAGTATAAATCACGTAAGCAAGGTTTGATTCATTGCTATGTATTGGCAGGTTTGAGGTATCTTCTACTTTGTACAACTCCTCTTCCAGGTCTATATTAATAACCTTGCGGGGCGGTAGTTGTATATCATTGCCTTCGTATAATTGTCGCCGACTGAGAATGAGTTCTGCCTGTGTATCTTCCAGGATATAATATATCCTCTCCTGCGGATAGTTGGTATCAATTGGCACATAAGCTCCCCCTGCCTTTAGTACGGCCAATATTCCTATCACCATCTCCAAACTTCTATCAAGGTACAAGGCAATAAGGGTATCAGGGGCAAGTGGTTGTTTTGCCCTTTGCAGGTATTGCTCCCTGATATGCCGGGCTAACTGGTTACTTTTTTCATTGAGCAGTTTATAGCTTAATTGCTGACCTTCATAAACCAGGGCAATATCATCCGGAATCTTCTCCACCTGCTCCTCGAATACCTGGTAAACAGTCTTCTCTTTCGGATAGTCATTGTCTGTAGCATTCCAGTCATAAACGACCTGTTCGAATTCTTCCGGGTTGAGTAAGCTGTGTTGGCTGTAGGGCTGTTCCGGCGCATCTGTGAGTTGCTCAAGCAGATAGGTGTAGTAACGAATTAGCCTTACTATCGTGTCTTCATGGAATAATGCCGTGGCATAGCTGACCTGTCCGATAAGTTCCCGCTGACCATCATAAATAAAAACAGACAAATCAAATTTCTCAACTTCATAAGCATTTTCGGCCTGAAATGGTATGAGATAATTTTTTGGCTGATCTGTAGCAATGTCCTGGTTCCCAATATCCTGTATTCCAAACATTACCTGGAAAACAGGATGCCTGGAGGAATCCCGCTCAACGCCTAATTCATCAACCAGTATTTCAAAGGGCAGGTCCTGGTATAATTGTGCCAGTATCTGCTCCTTGTGAACTTGTTGTACCAGGTCAACGTAACTTTGAGTTTTATTAAGCAGCATTCTGTTTACCTGTGTATTGACAAAGAATCCAATTAGCTCTTCCGTTTGCCGGTGATGCCTGTTGGCAATCACGCTTCCTGTTACAATATCTTCCTGGCCTGTATATTTACTCAGGAGGATACTAATGCTGCTTAGCATCACACTATGTAGTGTTACTCCAAAGCGTTGGGCCAATGCCCGTAATTTTTGACTCGTTTCCCCGTCCACTATAAATTGCTGGCTTGATCCACTATAATCTACCTCACCCGGCCTTACATAATCGGTGGGTAATTCAAGGGTCTGGTAACCTGATAGTTTATCTTTCCAGTAGCTTAATTGCTTTTCTAATATTTCTCCTGTTATATGATTTCTCTGCCAAACCGCATAATCTTTATACTGAATTTCCAGGGCAGGCAAACTAAAACCGGTATCGTTGTTAATATAAGCTTCGTAATAGGTATATAATTCTCTATCGAATATTTCAGTTGACCAGCCGTCACTTGCTATATGATGCGTATTTATTAACAATAAGGTTTTATTTAAATACCCGGACCCGGCTTTATCCGACTGAATATGGTAAAACTTAACCCGGATGGGATATTCAGCAATCAAATCAAAGGGCCTGTTAATGTCCTCTTCGACCAGGGATCCGAAATCTTCTATATCTGTTAATGTTACTTCTTCAATTTGCAATGGCTCATCATGAACCTGCTGTATGCCATATTCCTCACTGTCACCCTGCTCAATCGTACTTCTTAACACTTCATGCCTGGATACAATTTGCTGAAGAGCATATTTTATACCGGCTATATCAGTGTCAACATCAAGTTCAAATACTGCCGGTATATGATAAGCATTGCTTCCCTGTTCATACTGCTCAATAAACCAAAGTCGCTCCTGTGCAAAGGAAAGAACGGCTCTGTTCATATTCTCCTTCGGTATGTCTGATTGTGTTTGACCTATACTATGTTGTCGTAGCTGTGATATGGTTTTATACTTAAACACATCAGCAACTTTCACATCACATCCTAATGCCCTGCTCATTCGATGTGATACCTGTATAGCTAAAATGGAGTTGCCGCCCAGCCTGAAGAAATTATCAGTGATACCAACCCGATCAAGTCCAAGAACTGCCTGCCAGATACTGCATATTACTGCGTCGGTTTCAGTTATTGGTGCTACATATTCTTCCCCTGATGAATTAAAGTCGGGATCAGGTAATCCCTCTTTATCTAACTTACCATTGATGGTCAGGGGAAATGATTCCATTTCTACCAACGCACCCGGTAACATAAATTCAGGTAATTGTTGTGACAACTTCTCCAGGATAACAGCTTTTGTAACAATTTCATCACTATTATCCAATATATAATAAGCTACTAAATATTTATCCCAGCCTGTTTCGGTTTTTCTAACTTTAGCCAATACACAGCATTGCTTAATTCCAGTAATTTGAGTTAAGGCATATTCTATCTCGCCTAACTCTATTCTGAATCCACGTATTTTTACCTGATTATCCTTTCTTCCTTTGTATTCTATTTGCCCATCATTTCTCCATCGGCCCCAATCGCCTGTTTTATATAATCTTCCTGCTCCGTAAGGATTATCTATGAAATTTTCTTTCATTAATTTATCACAATGATGATAACCTCTTGCCAAACCTTCACCTCCGATATATATTTCTCCAACGATGCCTATCGGTACATTACTTAAATAATTGTCCAGTATTAAAATTTTTGTATTATTTATGGGCCTTCCTATGGGTATTACTTCCGATACCTGTTTTCCTTTTCCTATTTTGTATTGCGTTGCTATTACAGTCGCTTCGGTTGGCCCATACTCATTATAAAAATCCATATAAGGTAAAATTCTGTTTACTAATTCTACAGTACACGATTCTCCTCCTGAGGCTATCCTTTTTAAGTATTTTAATTTTGAAAAATCCAGGGTTTCTAAAAATGAGGGTACAGTATCCAGGTGCGTTATCTTGTTTTCATTAAAAAATAGTTCACATTTTTCAACATCTGTCAACAATTCTTTATTTATCAGCGTTAATTGAGCGCCACTAAATAATGCTACAAAGATTTGTTCAACTGATGCGTCAAAACAGATTGAGGCTATTTGCAAAGAATTTTCTCCTGTCGTCATTTTATATTCTGCGACCCTGTCAATTGCCATATTCACAACAGATGTATGCTCTATTGCTACTCCCTTTGACCGGCCAGTGGATCCTGAGGTATAAATCATATAAGCCAGGTCGGTCGCCCTACTATGTTGCAGTAAGTTTGAGGTGTCTTCTATATCGTAAAAATCTTCTGCCAGGTCTATATAAATCACCTTTTCCTGTGGTAGTAGTGTAACATTGCCTTCACCTGGTCGTCTCTGACTAAGGATAAGTTGCGCCCCGGTATCTTCCAGGAGATAATCAATCCTTTCCCGGGGATAATTTACATCTATTGGTACATAGGCTCCACCTGCCTTCAGCACGGCCAATATTCCTATTATCATCTCTAAACTCCTGTCCAGATATAAAGCAATCAGCGTATCAGGGTTAAGTTCCTGTTTTGTCCTTAGTTTGTATTGTGCCCTGAGTCGCCGGGCTAATTGATTACTTTTTTCATTGAGTTCTTTGTAAGTGAGCTTTTGTTCTTCATAAGCCAGGGCTATATTGCCAGGGGTCTTCTCCACCTGCTCCTGAAACAACTCATAGATGGTTTTATCTTTCGGATAGTCTTTATCATTATTATTCCATTGATAAATGATTTTCCCGTATTCTTCATCAAGGAGCAGTGATATCTGTTGCTGAGGTTTCCCCGGGTTTTTTATGACCTGATGAATAATATGCTCTAATATTTTTATGTGCTGATGTGCTTTTTCTTCAGATAAATAGTTGCCGTCATATTCCAGTTGAATGGTCAAAGTATCACTGTACTCATAGGCTATTATACTCAATGGGTAGTCAACTTTCTCTATGGCATCCCTTATGCTTATTACCGGAATGGCATTCTTTATACTTATTTTGGGAGTATCTTTATCTTCTTTGGGAACCGGGTAGTTTTCATAGACAAACAAGCTATGAAATAGCCTCTCCCCACCTCTTTGCAATTTCGCCAATTCAGCAAAACTATGTGTATTCAATTCTGTTATCTTCTGTTGGATTTGATGCAGCTGGCCTTGTATGGTATTGTCATTTTCCCAATTGATAATTAAAGGTAAGGTGTTGATATATAAACCCACACTCTCTTCTATGCCTTCAACTGGCAGGTCTCTGCCTGATACCGTTGTGCCTACAATACTTTGCAGGCTATTGCTGTAAACATGCAACATCTTATGCCATATAAATTGTACAATTACATTTAAAGTGATTCCTTCTCTTTGACTAAAGGCTTTAATTGTATTGTAAATATCACCTGTAAGTTCTAAAGTGCAGGTAGCAGGTTTCTCTACCTGCTTGTAATTTCCCGCATCTATAGGTTCACTGAGCAGCGCATTGATGTCATTGGCACTCTCTACTTCGGATAAGATTGTTTTCCAGTATTCCTCTACTGCACCTTTATGCCTGCTGATATATTCTTGTGTTTCCAAGTATGCGGTATCTTCTTTTATACGTGGATTTTTATTTTTTGTAAGCTCCTGATAATAATGATACAGGCTTGTAAATAAAATTGGCCCGCTCCAGCCATCAGATATGCTATGATGTTCGCTCTTTAATATCGTATAATATGCTTCTGACTGCTTAATAATATGCAACCTGAGCAGTGTAGGTTTGGTTAAGTCAAAGCCTTGTTTTCTGTCTTCCAGTTGGATAGTTTCTATCGCTGCATCTCTTTCTACCTGAGTAACAAGATAGCTGATATCATGTGACTGATATTCCAGTTTACCATACTTATAGATAACCTGGATAATATCTTCTTCCCAATTAAAGGCTGTACGCAAAATCGGATATTGGGATATGCAAAGCTCCCATGCCTTTATATATTTCTCAGTATCTATCGCCAGGTGATAGTCATAAAGTAACTGCAGCCTGTAAGCATCATCTGCCGGCTGGCTCAGGGCATGATAAATAAATCCCTGCTGCAAACTGGTAGCCGGGTAGATGTGTGCTATCTCGTTTTGTTTTGCTTTGGCTGCTGTTTCTAACCGGTTTAATAATAATTGGCTTATGCGAACTGAATTAAAATCACTGGGGGTACTACTGCTTCCTTTTTTCTTTAGTTTTTCTTCGCAATGCCCGATGATTTTTGTCAGCGCTATTTTGAAACCATCACACAATTGTTTTGTGGCATCTTCTCCTAACTTAGTAACAATACTAAACCATAGTTTACCATTGCTGACCATTCCATTGATATTTATCAGGTTGTGATCGCCGTTAGCAGGGTGCATGCTTTCGCCACTGCCTTCTGCCGCAATCTGCCAATCTCCTTCCTGCATATCATATTGTCCTAAATAATTAAAACTAACCGGGGCCAGGTCCTGATGCGTAAAATTGGTTTTAGCGTCTGTGGCAAATACTCCAAAACCAATTCCTTTGTTGGGTATCCTTCGCAAACTTTCCTTAATAAATTGAATGCTTTCTTCCAGATTGTTCTGTAACTCCAGCTTAACGGGAAACATGGTAGTAAACCAACCAACTGTTCTACTGTGATCAATTGAAGCATCTATCTCTTCTCTACCATGCCCTTCTAAGGTAATGCACTGAATATCGTTTTGATTTAATTCTTTAAGCGCATAAGCCAGGGCGGTTAATAGCAAATCATTGATCTCTGTTTGATACGCTTTGGGTGCTTCCTTTAGTAAGGATCTGGTCAATTTTTTATTCAATTCAAAAAACTCTTCACAGGGTTCTTTCTCAGAATATTTTATAAGATAACCCGGGATACTATTAAGTTGTTCTTCCCAATAGGCCGACTCGGAAAGGTGCTGACCAGCATAACTTCTTACTCTTTCCACCCATTGACGATAGCTGCTTCCTTTGGCCGGCAATAGTCTTCCTTCATATAAGGTCCTCAGGTCATCGGCTAAAATACCCCAGCTTACGGCATCTACCAGCATATGATGCAATGCAAAGTAGATTCGCGCACTGCCATCTTCATAACCATACAGGTAACCTGCCTGAAATAAAGGCCCCCGTTCTAAATCAAAACCGCTTTGCCAACCTGTGAGTAATTTCTGAACTTCTGTTTCGGTATGTTTGCTTACATCTATTATCCTGAGTTCAGGAACTTCTATGCCTGGCTGATAGACCTGTTTCCAATGAATAATTCCCGGACTGGCAGATTGTTGTGTATTTTGTTCTTTAAAATACTGAATGCGCAGTACATCCTGATAAGCAACGATCTCCTTAATAATTGTTGCAAGTTTGCCGGGAGCCAACGCCGGCACCCTAACTAAAAAACTTTGGTTCCAATGATTGGGATGTGTTATTTCTCCTTTATCCACTTTTTCTAAAAACCACTGCTGTATGGGCAGCAAGCCTACATCTCCTTTTAATATCCCCTGCTCTGATTGAATGGCAAGCTCTGAACTTTTTTTGCCCAGATGTGCCGCCAACTTCGCAATGGTTCTGTATTCAAAAATCTCTTTTACCTGGCAGTTAAAACCCCCTTGCCTGATACGACCTGTTACCTGGATACTTAATATAGAATCTCCTCCTATCCTGAAGAAATCATCGAGGATACCTACCCGCTCTAGTCCCAGAACTTCCTGCCAGATTTTACATAGTGCTGTTTCTATTTCATTTGCCGGGGCAACATACCCCCCTTCTGAGGAGTTAAAGTCAGGATCAGGTAAGGCTCGCTTATCCAATTTTCCATTGATCGTTAATGGAAATGATTTTATAGCTACCAAGGCGCCCGGCACCATGTATTCCGGTAACACCTGCGTTAGTTCATCATAAATTGCAGTTTGAGTTAGTGTTTCTACTTTGCTTTCCAATACATAATAGCCGACTAAAAATTTACTACTACCCCACTCTGTCTTTCTATCTTTAGCCAATACACAGCATTGCTTAATTCCCGTAATTTGTGATAAGGCATATTCTATCTCACCTAACTCTATTCTGAATCCACGGATCTTTACCTGGTCGTCATTTCTGCCAATGTATTCCAGGTTGCCACCCGGTAACCATCGTACGAGATCCCCAGTCTTATATAACCTGGTATATCCTTTTGCTTTATCGGCTTCGGAGCCAAACGGATTAGCAATAAAACGTAGGGCTGTCAGATCAGGATTGTTGAGGTAGCCACGTGAAATACCTGCCCCGCCTAAATATAATTCACCTAATACACCGATAGGAACAGGTTTATGACCAGGGTCAAGCACATAGGCTTTTGTATTTTGAATGGTTGCCCTGCTCAATAAATATGAATTAATAGAAACCAGGGAAGTAATGGTCGATTCGGTAGGGCCATACTCATTAATAATAGTCGGAATAATTGTCTTATACTGGTCAAATAACTGTTTTGAAAGGTACTCTGCTCCAAATACAACCCTATTTAATAGATGTAATTTTGATGGATCAACAGAACTTAAAAAGGAGGGTGTGGAATGTAAATGCGTAATCTTATTTTTTAAAATATAATTTTCGAAAATATTACTATCAATAATAGATTTATTTCCAATTACGTACAAAGCCGCCCCAGATAATAACGATAAGAATATTTGCTCAACTGATGCATCAAAAACATAATTTGCAAAAAGCAAAATTCTTTCTGAAGAATCAATACTGTACCTGTTTAGCAGGTCATGCATTAAATTAATTACACTCCCGTGTTCTACCATTACCCCATTCGGCTTTCCGGTAGTACCCGAGGTATAAATCACATAAGCCAAATCAGTCGCTTTGCTATGCTTCAACAGGTTTGAGCCGTCTTCCTCTTTGTAGAACTTCTCCGCCAGGTCTATGTAAATAACCTTGCCAGGTGGTAGCTGAGCATACCCATCTTCGTTTAGTTGCCGTTGACTAAGAATGAGTTCTGCTTTTGTATCTTCCAGGATATAATCTATTCTTTCCTGCGGATAGGTAATATCCATTGGCACATAAGCCCCTCCCGCTTTCAGGACTGCCAGCATCCCAATCACCATCTCTAAATCTCTGTCGAGATGTAAGGCAAAAAGGGTACCAGGTACAAGTGATTGTTTTGTCCGTTGATGGTATTGTGTCCTTAAGTGACGGGCTAACTGGTTGCTTTTTTCATTGAGTTGTCTATAACTTAATTGCTTCCCTTCATAGACCAGGGCAATATTATCCGGTGTCTTTTCTGCCTGCACCTGGAATAACTGATAAAGAGTCTCCTCTTTTAGATAATCTTTGTTTGTTGCATTCCAGTCATAAACGATCTCTTCATATTCCCGCGGATTGAGTAAACTGTGTTGACTATAAGGCTGTTCCGGCGATTCAGTAAGTTGCTCAAGCAAGTAGGTGTAGTGATAAATAAGCCTTTCTATCGTGTCCTTTTGAAATAAAGAAGTAGCATAGCTGATTCGTCCCATAAGTTCCTGCCGGCTATCATCAATATGGATTGACAAATCAAACTTTTCTACTTCATAAGTTACAGCCTGAAGTGGTTTATGATAAGGGCTATTTTCAGCAGTGGGTTCATCCTCACTGCTAATAGCTTCAATTCCGAACATTACCTGGAAAACGGGATGTCTTGAGATATTCCGCTCCACGCCCAATTCTTCAACCAGTTTTTCAAAAGGCAGGTCCTGGTATAATTGTGCTTCTACCTGATCCTGATGAACTTGTTGTATAAGTTCCGCAAAACTTTGAGACCTGTTGAGCAGTGTTCTGTTTGCCAGCGTGTTGACAAAGAATCCAATGAGGTCTCTGGTTTGCCTGTGATGCCTGTTGGCAATTACACTGCCTGTTATAATGTCTTCCTGTCCTGTGTATTTACTCAGCAAGATATTAATGCTGCTTAATAGAACACTATATAAGGTTACTCCATAGCGTTGGGCCAATACTCTTAATTTTTGGCTCGTTTCCTCACTGAGTCTAAATTTAAGGATTGATCCGCAGTAATCTATCTCACCCGGTCTTGCATAATCAGTTGGCAATTCAAGGGTTTGGTAACCTGACAATTTATTTTTCCAGTAGCTTAATTGCTTTTCTAAAATTTTCCCGGTTAAATGAGTTCTCTGCCAGACCGCATAATCTTTATACTGAATTTCAAGTGCCGGCAGACAAAAACCGGGGTCTTTGTTATTATAAGCTTCACAATAGGCATGCAATTCTTTTTCGAATATTTCAATTGACCAGCCGTCACTGGCTATGTGATGAAAATTGATCAATAAAACTGTTTTATCCCGTGAATTTTCCGGTTCTTCCTCTTTTGACCGGATAGTGTAAAACTTGACCCTGAGGGGATATTCGGCGCTTAAATCAAAGGGCCGGCTGATATCCTGTTCAATTAAGGATTTAAAATGCTGTTTACCGGTTAATGTTATCTCTTCAATTAATAAAGGTTCATCGTGCACAACCTGTATTCCAGGTTCCTCACCATCTCCATGTTCAATCGTGGTTCTTAACACTTCATGCCTGGATACAATTTGCTGAAGAGCATATTTAATAGCGGCTGTATCTGTGTCAGCATCCAGTTCATTTAACAGCGGTATATGATAAGCATGACTTCCCTGTTCGTACAGTTCAATAAACCACAGGCGTTTCTGTGCAAAAGATAATAATGATTTATTGCCATGGGACTGAAATATAGTTTTGTTCTGAAAATCTTCCTTTGAAAATATTTTATTTGAAACCAGGTAATCAACTATTTCCGGTTTAAACCTTTTGATTGTATCTATATGCCCGTTACGATCTTCAAAATCGTTTGCAACAAATAACCTGATATTATTTGCTTCAACCCAAATCAGTGAGTTGTTTATCTTAAAGTCATTGATTAGTTTTATTATATTCATATTTCAATCTCCTGCCCAATGATATTGTCATTATTTTTTTTAGTCAATAAAAAATCTTTTATGTTATTAATCGTCTTATGCTTAAACAGATCCGCTACAAAGACGTCACAATTTAAAAGCTTGCTTATCCTGTGTGAAACATGAATGGCATGTATGGAATTGCCGCCGAGCCTGAAGAAATCATCGTAAATTGAAATCTGCCCTATACCCAGTGTATCACCGAATATTTGAGCTATCTGAAATTCTGTTTCAGTATAACTATCCTCTATAATTTTTATACAGTCAGCATTTATATTAGTTATGGTATCATTCAGGTGGTCAAATAACCTGGTATTTTCATTGTATAATGTGTTAAAATCATACCTAGACAGGGCAATTGTGTTTACATTTTTGGCGTGTAATAATTTTTCTAAAATTCCAGGGAACTCGTAACTCCTGATCGAGTCTGATGACATACCTTCTCCTGAAGTACTGGTTTCCATAAAATCCACCGCCATGCCTGTATCTGAGATTTGATTCAGGTTAATGCTCAGCATGTATTTGATTCCGGGATGGCTTCGGTTACTTATCTCATCTAAATATAGGTTTGCCGCGGTGTACTCCATATTACCCAGGGCAGGTATAATACTTGTTATCGATGAGCAGCAAACCATATTATTTATCCGGATAGAGCGGCCAAGTTTAATCAGGTTTTCAACGCCTGCGATTTTAGGGTTGACCACCCGTTCAATATCTTCACGGGTTTTTTCAATTAAAGCGCTTTTTGCTCCAATACCCGCCGAATGCAGTATAACTTCAATGGAATCAATATTCCGGTCAGTTAATAGCCTTCCTAAATTTGCAGAAGCATCTTTATGACCAATATCTATTGCCGCGTAAATTATTTGATGCCGGGTCTTTCTTAATTCTGCCAGCCTGCTTTTATAATCGGCTCTTAAGTGCGACTCTTTAGTGCGTCCTATAAGAATTAGCGTACATTTCTCATGTTTTTGAGCAAGATAATCCGCATAGGCATAGCCAACACCGCCTAAACCTCCCGTAATTAAAAATACAGCACGACCGGATGGCAAGCCGTTGGTTGCTTTGATCTGGCTGCTCAAAATGTTCACTTGCCGGTAAGTTGGAAGCCATTGGTATTTGCCTCTTATTACAAAAAAATCCTTCTCTTCAATTTGCGATAAGGCAGGCAGCAATATATTTTTATAGCTGGTGTCCTGCGCCGATAAATCTAAATGAAATGCTTTGGTGGCTGATGTGAAGTATTCAAAGGGGATTGATTTTGTGACGCCATATACGACAGATGGTTTTTCCTGCAAGGGTTCATTGCCAATAACTTCATAATTATCAAAAGATATAGAAATAAATTCCGGAATTTCATTAGCTGTTTCTTTTAAGAAACTAAAAATATTTTTTACAGCAAAGATGTCTAAGCCCGGGTTATTAATATCAATTGAAGGCGAAATATAAATAACCAGGTCTATTGGGTTATTACGGGTCTTTTCATTTAAGATAATTTCTATGTGCGAGGCATTACTGAAATCAAATCTGGTCCCAGGTTTAATGTTTCCGTCTTGCTGATGAATCACATAGCTTAGGTTGTCACAATGACCGTTTAATATATCCAGTAACTCATCAATTAGGTTTTGTTCCGTATTTGATTTGTTTACCAGAACCAAAATACTCTTATGTTTTAAATTTTCAATGTCAGCAGGAGATGTTTTTAAATTAGCCCTTACCCAGGAACGCTCATAAAACATTTCATCCAGGGAATTAAATTTTTTAAAATCCCGGGGAGCGCAATTTTCTAACCAGCATTTCTGATAATCAAACTGATAAGAAGGTAAGCTTGTTTGTAGCTTTGTTTGTATAAATAGTTCAGGGTCATTTGCTTTTTGAATAATTCCATTCATCCAAAGCCATGCCTTCATTTCTTCCTTGTTTAGAATACTTTGAAATGCCTGATCCCCTATGGCCGCCTTTGCTTCTTTAGCGGAGGGTAATAACTGTACCGTTTGTATTGATTTATAGCCGTATGAGGTTTTGTGCTTATTTACAAAATAACTTAACCCCTTACCGGTACCCACTTCAATAAAACTGATTTGATGATTATATTGCCTGCTTAAGTTATTTATCCCCCTGGCAAACTGAACTGTATTTCTGAGCTGTTTGCTCCAATAGCCTGCTGATGTTACTTCTTCTCCGGCTATTTCTCCTGTAACATTCGAAACAAAATCTTTTGTGGGTCTATTTAATTTAATATCCTTAAATACTTTTTCAAATTCATGGGCCGCCTCATCCATAAGTTTTGAATGACCGGCAACAGAAGCATTTAATTTAACCAGTGGAATATCCTGCATCTCTAATGCTTCCTGAAGTGCTTTAATATCCTTATCTGTGCCGGAAACAACAACATCTTCCGGAGAGTTAATAAGCGCAATTTCGCAGTCATACTCTTTTACAATCTCCTTTATGGCTGTTTCTTTGGCATTTATTGCCAGCATACTGCCCGGTTCCATAGACTGCATCAGTTTACCCCTGGCAATCAAAACTTTAATTACATCTTCCAAACAAAACACTCCTGATAAGGTGGCAGCGACATACTCACCAAAACTATGACCGATATAAGCATCTGCTTTAACACCTAAATGCTCTAAATACCTGGCCAAAGCATACTCAATAATAAATAAGGATATTGGGGTCCATTGGATTTCATTGATATCATATTGTAAAGATCCTTCCAGCGGATAAATCACATCAAAAAGATCAATATTCAAATTTTGATTGGCCAGGTCAATGCACTGGTCAATGGTTTTTTTAAAAATTAATTCGTTGTTATATAATGCTTTTGCCATGTGCGTATATTGTGCGCCCTGACCGGGGAACATTAATACCACTTTATTGTTGTTCTCTGTATTTGTCTCCGCATATGTTGCATCTCCCTTTAATTTACCGATTAGTTCATCTGTGTTCATGGCACAATACGCGGTTCTGAAATTAAAGTGCACTCTTCTTTCCTCTAAGGTGTATGCTATATCGGAAATTCTTAATGTGCCGTTATTGACTTTAGCATTGGCCAGGTATTCAATCAATGCTTGTTTGTAATGCTCCAGTGATTGCCTGCTCCTGGCTGAGATGAGAATAATGTAACGCAGCAGGGTTTCCTTTACATCAATTGAAGGCGAAGTTATTTCCCGTATTTCATGCCTTTTTTGTATACCGGGAATATAATCGCCGATAATCACATGGGCATTGGTACCACCAACACCAAATGAACTCACTGCCGCTAAACGTCGTTTATTGGGACCAGGCAACCATATCCTGTTTTCTTTGATGATCTCAAAGTTGGTTTGATCTAATTGCATTTCAGGGTTGGGTTCATTATAGTTAACCTGTCCCGGTATGATATTATGCTGCAGCATCGCGACAACTTTAATTAACCCTGCCGTGCCGGCTGCAGAATCAGTATGCCCGATATTGGCTTTAACGGCTCCTAATACTGTTTTATGCTTTGAGCTGTTTACTTTGGGTTGTTTATATTGAAATGCTTCCCTGAGTGCCTGCACTTCTATCGGATCACCTAAATGGGTAGCCGTACCATGACACTCCACATAATCAATTTGATCAGGGCTGATCCCCGCCATCGCCTGAGCGTTGATGATACATTCACTCTGACCTATCAATGACGGAGCGGTATAACCTGTTTTACGATCTCCATCATTATTGGTTGCATAGCCTTTAATAACGCCTGCGATGGTATCATTGTCTTTAATCGCATCTTTTAAGCGTTTAAGCAATACCACAGCCACACCCGAGCCGCCGGTAGTTCCGGATGATTCTTTATCAAAGGTCCTGCAATGACCATCTTTCGAAGAAATCATTCCCTCCTGGTATATATAACCGATCTGATCTGGCATCAATAAAGACACACCTCCTGCCAATGCCATATTACAAGTACCTAACCGAAGGTTTTTACAAGCTTCAATTACAGCAACCAATCCAGTAGAACAGGCGGTATTAATGGAATTTGCCGGACCTGATAATCCCAGTAAGTAAGCTGTTTTAGTGGCCAGGGCATCTTTACTGTTTGAAATTGACGCTTCCCACATATCAATTTGATCTGCCATCTCACCATGTAAAATATGATCATAGAAATAATTACTATAACCACTGCCTGCAAATACACCAATATTCTGGTTCTTCCGCTGCGGTGCATATCCCGAAGATTCTAACGCGAACCAGCAATGCTCAATAAATTTCCGGATCTGCGGATCGAGTAGCCTGGCGTCATTGGGCGACATCTCCCAAAAAAAAGGATCAAATAATTCTATGTCATTAACATGTGCTGATATAGAAACAAAATCAGGGTCTTCTAATAAAGTTTCATCAATCCCCAATTGTTTACATTCCTCTCTGCTGTAAAACTGTATGCCTTCATACTGATTGGCAATTAACTGCCAGAGCTCAGCTATATTGTTTGCACCACTAAATGCCCCTGAAACACCGATAATGGCAATTTCATGACCATTGCTTTGCGTTATATTTTGGTAGCCCTCATATTCCGTTTGCCCATCTTTTTGTATACTTTGGATAAGCTTATTTATCGAATTGTATTTGAATAAATCAGCCACACTGATATGATTAAATTCATCCAGCCGGTTTAGCTTCACTTTAAGTTGAATACTCAGGATGGAATTGCCACCCATCCGGAAGAAGTTTTGATGGGTACTGATTTGATCACTGGCCAGTCCTAACACTTCTGCATAAACCTGGCAAAGCCTGGTTTCCAGTTCAGTATTGGGTTTAAGATAGTTATCGTTATCACTAAAGTCAGGGTCAGGTAATGAATGTTTATCTAATTTACCATTGATGGTTAGCGGAAATGATTCCATTGCGACCAGGTTGCCCGGTACCATATATTCAGGCAATGACTGCGATAACTTATCTGCAATACCAGTTTGTGATAGCGTATCAGCGTTGTTGTCTGAAACATAATATCCAACCAGGTATTTATTACTGCCTGATGCTGTTTTTCTTTCTTTAACCAATACACAGCTTTGCCTGATACCTGTGATCTGTAATAAGGCATGTTCTATCTCACCTAACTCTATTCTGAATCCCCTGATCTTTACCTGGTCATCGTTTCTGCCAATGTATTCCAGGTTACCATCGGGCAACCACCTCACCAGGTCACCTGTCTTATACAACCGGGTATGTCCCTTTGCCTTGTCCGCTTCAGTGGCAAACGGATTGGGAATAAGGAGTTCTTCTGTAAGGTCTTTTTTGTTCAAATAACCACGGGTTAAACCTGCACCACCTATATATAATTCTCCTATAATGCCAATTGGAACAGGATTTAGATTCGGATAGAGAACATAAGTAGTTCTGTTTTTTATGGGGGTACCAATAGGTGTATTGGAAGTTGTCCTTTGATTACTCAAATCATAAACACAAGTAAAAGTTGTGCTTTCCGTGGGTCCATAACCATTTAAAAAATGCTTTGGCTTTGTATGACTGTTGACTAATTTGTCAACAATATGTCCATCTAAAGCTTCTCCGCCAATAATTAAATAATTCAGGTCTTTAAAAATGTCATTATCAAAATGAAATAAACTTTCAAACAAGGTTTTTGTTAACCATAGAATTGAAATATTATTTAGTGATAAAAAATTAATAAATTCTTTTATATCCGAAGTAAGATTTTTTATTTCTTTGGGTATAATCAAAGTATTTCCATTAAGTAAAGGCATCCATATTTCAAAAGTAGAAGCATCAAAAACCGGGGAAGATAAAAACGCAAAGACATCTTTATCAAAGACCTGGATATAATCGTTATAAACCAAACTAATAATTGAAGCATGTTCTACCATCACCCCCTTCGGTTTACCAGTTGTACCTGAGGTATAGATCACATAAGCCAAATCTTTCGCTTTGTTGTGTAGTGGCAGGTTTGAGGTGTCTTCTTCTTTGTACAACTTCTCCGCCAGGTCTATATTAATAACCTTGTGGGGCGGAAGTTGTATATCACTGCCTTCGTATAATTGTCGCCGACTGAGTATGAGTTCCGCTTGTGTATCTTCCAGGAGATAATTTATCCTTTCCTTCGGATAGTTAGTATCAATTGGCACATAAGCTCCCCCTGCCTTCAGTACAGCCAATATTCCTATCACCATCTCCAAACTTCTATCAAGGTACAAGGCAATAAGGGTATCAGGGGCAAGTGGTTGTTTTGCCCTTTGCAGGAATTGCTCCCTGATATGCCGGGCCAACTGGTTACTTTTTTCATTGAGCTGTTTATAGCTTAATTGCTGACCTTCATAAACCAGGGCAATATTATCCGGGGTTTTCTCCACCTGTTCCCGGAATACCTGGTAAACAGTCTTCTCTTCGGGATAGTCATTGCCTGTAGCATTCCAGTCATAAACGATCTGTTCGTATTCTTCCGGGCTGAGTAAGTTGAGTTGGCTGTAGGGCTGTTCGGGCGCTTCTGTGAGTTGCTCAAGCAGGTAGGTGTAATGACGAATAAGCGTTTCTATCGTGCTCTCATGGAATAGAGCGGTAGCATAACTGATCTGTCCGATAAGTTCCTGCTGACCATCATATATAAAAACAGACAGATCAAATTTCTCAACTTCATAGGCATCTTCGGCCTGAAATGGCATGAGATAATTTTTTTGCTGATCTGCAGCATTTTCCTGGCTCCCAATATCCTGTATTCCAAACATTACCTGGAAAACAGGATGCCTGGAGGAATCCCGCTCAACGCCTAATTCATCAACCAGTTTTTCAAAGGGCAGGTCCTGATATAATTGCGCTTCTACCTGGTCCTGATGAACCTGTAGTATCAATTCCTCAAAACTTTGAGACTGATTGAGAATTGTTCTGTTTACCTGTGTATTTGCAAAGAATCCAATTAGCTCTTCCGTTTGCCGGTGATGCCTGTTGGCAATCATACTGCCTGTTATGATGTCTTCCTGTCCTGTATATTTACTCAGCAAAATATTCATGCTGCTTAATAACACGCTATATACCGTCACTCCAAAGCGTTGGGCCAATGCCCGCAATTTTTGACTCGTTTCCTCCTCCACCATAAATACCTGGCTTGATCCACTATAATCTATCCCGCCCGGTCTTGCATAATCGGTGGGTAACTCAAGGGTTTGGAAACCCGAAAGTTTATTTTTCCAATAGTTCAATTGTTTTTCTAATATATCTCCGGTTAAATATGTTCTCTGCCAAACCGCATAATCTTTATACTGAATTTCCAGGGCAGGCAAACTAAAACCGGTATCGTTGTTAATATAAGCTTCGTAATAGGTATATAATTCTCTTTCAAATATTTCAGTTGACCAGCCGTCACTTGCTATATGATGCGTATTTATCAGCAATATGGATTTATTTAAATACCCGGACCCGGCTTTATCTGACTGAATATGGTAAAACTTAACCCTGATGGGATACTCAGTTCTCAGGTCAAAAGGACGATTGATGTCTTCTGCAACCAGGGAACCAAAGTCATTTTCATCGGTTAATGTTAGCTCTTCAATTTGCAATGGTTCATCATGTACCCGCTGTATGCCATGCTCCCCGCTTTCTACCTGCTCGATCGTGCTTCTTAACACTTCATGCCTGGATACAATTTGCTGAAGAGCATATTTTATGCCGGCTGAATCAGCGTCAACATCAAGTTCATACACTGCGGGTATATGATAAGCATTGCTTCCCTGTTCATACTGCTCGATAAACCAAAGACGCTCCTGTGCAGGGCTTAATGGATAAAAATTTGAAATATTATCTTTGAATATTAAAACCTTCAAAAACTTTTCTTTTGAGAAAATATTATTTTCATTTAAGATGGAGATTATCTGGGCCTTATTATTGACAACAAAATTTTTTGTTTCTTCATTCTGAAGCTTTTTAGGGGTCGAAAGTTTTATAGTTTCATCTTCAAGCCAGATAGCCCCTGAATGGAGGCTTAGTTCATTAAAGAAGAGAATAATATTATTCATATTGATCCAAAATTTGAACCGATAATAACTAAATCATGGCAGTTGCGGTATCGTAAAATTGATTTCCCTGCAAGTATTTCCGGCATTGAACTGAAGCGGTTTTATTACTGACACGATTTGAAATTTTGTAAAATATTTCCTTTTCATTAAATTCAATATAATGAATTAAATTGATATAAAATAAATCTTTACGGGTTGAAAAACGCCACGCCATTGTATAGTTGGTCATATCTTATCTTACAGATTGCGCTCTAAAATATCATTACACGGCGTATAGTTATCACTTAAAAAATCAGGCCTTTTCCAGTAACCCCGAAAATATGATTTTATTTATTGTACTGCAAGGAACCACCACAATTATTTTAAGGATTTTATTATTCACCAATGGGTATATCTCCCTAACAAATCAATTAAATTGCAGGGAGGCAGGGCAACAATTGCCACAGGGAACATTGATCCTTTCGACAGGCTACACCTGCACAGAGTTTACATTTAAAGGCAAGTCCAAATTTGATTACAATATTCATCCTGCGCAGGGGGACAAGAAGGTAATTGTTTCACAGGGCTTCACCCTGTGCTATTGTATTGCGCCCTTACAGGGCTTTTT
>JBDTWP010000052.1:0-25940 GCA_040006615.1 Ferruginibacter sp. | reverse complement strand
TGAAGCCCGGCCCTGCAAAAATTGTTCAATTCTCACAATAGGCTGGTTGTCTATATCGCCGGCTTTAACACTGGATATGGCCCCAGTCACCACACTTTTTTTCTGTGTACCATAGCCAACAACTACTACTTCATCCATATTAAAGACAGATGAAGTAAGGGTAATTATCAGTGGTAAGCCGGTAATAGCCACTTCCTTTGCCGTAAAACCAAGGCTGGTTATCACCACAGTTTTTGTCGCTCCGGGAACAGTAAAAGTAAATTGCCCTGTTTCATCAGTTGTAGTACCTGTTTGGGTGCCTTTCACCATAACTGAGACTTTGGCTAACCCGTCCCCCTTTTCATTGCTAACTTTGCCGGTTACTGTTTTTGTCTGTGCTATTATGTTTGCCATGGCAAAAAAGGCAAAGAATAATGTTACAATTTTCTTCATAAATAATTCATTTAAATTTTCGGTTGCATTTTGTTGTTTATCATAAGGTCTTAATAGGAATAAATATTTTAATACCGTTTCGTGTCGCACAAAATATCTCTAAAGTATTTATGGGAAAAGAAGCGTGGTTGTTGAAATAGTGGTAAAAAGAAGGGCTTACAATATAGCCTGGTGCCAGGTTCCCAACCAGTCACGGGAATGTGATTTTTCATCCCATTCAATCTTAATGTGATTAAATAACCATTTTCAGAAAAAAAAAGGTGACCCGCGTTTTTTTCTATCTTTTCAATATATCCTGCGGAAGTTGTGCAAACGGTAGCTCTTGCCAGGGAATCGTTCCTTGTGAGATTAAATTGCTGGTATGATGCTGGTATACTTATGTCCCGTAGCTTATTATAGGGATACTGTTTTAAGCCAGAGGATTTCCCATATATCGCGGAATCTGCGCTAATATGGTATGATCGGATACAGATGTATTTAAAGTAATTCAACTCTATTCATTAAAAGGATAATCTCGGAGAAAGTAAAAGAAATATTTAAGAACACAACTCTTTCTTCCGGTTTGAAGGCGTAAAACTAACGGTTGTTAGTTTGCTAAAAACTGACATTAATCATAAATTTTTGAAACATATATCATTTCTGATACGAATTATTCTTAAGAGAAGGCAGTGAAAAGATAATAGGTACGGGCAGCTGGCAAGCTGCGGCAAACCATTTAAAACTTGCTGAGATCCGGTATTATTGATTCTTGTAGCCGGGCTTGCTTAATTAATTAGAGTCAGCAGTTATTGTTATTAGCATTTATAATGTGCAAGGGGTAAATCAGTGATTTTTTATTTGCGCTGCTTCGAAAAACAATGCTGCGGAAATAAAGGATAATTGCGTTGCGATTATTTACCAGATCAGGCCGCGGCCTGATCCTACATCGCAAGGGCAGATTCACCTTTTTACCCCTTGTGAAAAGTGTACATACAAAACGGGTCTTTCAAACCTTCAACCATGAACCTTCACCCTTCTAAAGATTTGCTTTAAGCTCGTTCAAAAACTCTTTCAGTTTTTTCAGCGCCTCAATTGATGCAAATTTTACGTTTGCCTGTTTATTGTTTTTAATAAAATCTTTTGCGCCTTCCATCGTGTATTTTCTTTCCCGCATTAAGTGATAGATCAATTGTATATTTTTTATGTCCTCCGGCCTGAACAGCCGATCGCCTTTACCATTCTTTTTTGGCTTTAATACGTCAAATTCATTTTCCCATAATCTTATAAGAGACTGATTTACTTTAAACATTTCAGCAACTTTCCCAATCGTATAATACATCTTCTGGAATAAGATGGCATCTTCAGGGACCTCCAGCAATTCCACACCCGCACACATCTCCTTTAAACTCTTTCTGCCTCTTGTTGATTTCTCTTTTACACGGCTGCTGTCAACAATTTTTTTTGTTACTTTCTCATTTTGGGATAAGTTTTCGCCTTCCGAAATGATACTATTTTCCGGAGATGGCTTTTGAGGAGGATCCCCAAAATCAAATGCTATCTGAGTTTTTGACATCATTTAAAATTAATCAAAGCTTTTTGCGCTACCTGTGGCAGCCAGTTTAAGTAAGCGGTCATATTGTTCGGCATTGAGATCATTGAAGAAAAAGTATACAGGATCAACTGGTCGTTTGTTTATATGGACCTCATAATGACAATGCGGGCCGGTACTTGCCCCGCTACTGCCCACCCAACCAATTACCTGGCCTCTTTTTACCAATTGTCCTTCTCTTGCTTTTACCCGTACCATATGCATATATACTGTTTCATAACCATAGCCATGGTTAATAATTACGTGATTTCCTGTTCCAGTTCCCAAACCGGCTGCAGTAACCCTGCCATCGCCTGTTGCATAAATAGGCGTGCCCTGTGTGGCAGTAAAATCAAGACCACTGTGCATTTTAGGAATTCCGTATATCGGATGAATTCTATATCCAAATCCACTTGCTATTCGTGTAAGATCTTTATTACTTACGGGTTGTATGGCGGGTATGCTTGCCAGTTTATTTTCCTGGTTGTTGATCAGCTTTTCAATTTCTTTATAACTATTTACCTGGTACGCAACCCTTGCGCTGATATTATTCAGGGAATTCGCAATTTCCTTACCCAGCATATCATCATTTATTACACTTACTTTGTCTATCTCCTTCCTTTTTTCCGTTGATTGTGCCCTCGCGCTATCGGGCAAAGGGTTTGCCTCAAAAATTGACCTGTACACCTCATTATCTCTCTTTTCAAGGTCTGTCATTTGTTGTTGCAGGGTTTTCACTTTCTCATTCAATGCACTATAATTATCTTTCATCAAATCCAGGCGTATTTTGGATTCCTGGTCGGCAGGACGTGGAATAAACTTTGTATACAACCAGATAACGAGGGCGGATCCTACCAGTAAGCCGGAAAAAAAGCCAAATATCCTCAACAGTTTCACCCTTAATGGCGTCACCAGTTTTTCATAACGAAGTGTATTGGTATTATAATAATATTTTATTTTTTTCATAGCCCCCAAACCCCATCGGGGCTTTGTAAAGATTCCTGAAAATTGAATTTACATTTAATACTTAAATATAATGCTATTTGTAAACTGATTATTCCAATGGTTCCGGTAATTAGAAAATATTGAATTTACCATTTCATCAGTTCGTATCTTAAACTCAATATTGAATTCTTTACCTTTGCGCCATGTATTTTAAAAGTTCACAAATATAGACTGATATATAGCAAAAATCAACCCAAATCCATAAAGGTTTATGTCCCAAATTGTCGAAAAAAAATCCACCGCTACCATGGAGAACCAATTAAACTCACAATATATACGCCGGCAATTCCTGGATTTTTTTAAGACAAAGGCGCATACTATTGTAGCTTCAGCACCCATCGTATTGAAAGATGACCCTACCCTTTTGTTTACAAATGCGGGGATGAACCAGTTTAAAGATTATTTCCTCGGTAACAAAACGGCTCCTTTTAAGAGGGTTGCAGATACGCAAAAATGTTTGAGAGTAAGCGGTAAACACAATGACCTGGAAGAAGTGGGGGTGGATACTTACCATCATACCATGTTTGAAATGCTTGGCAACTGGAGCTTTGGCGACTATTTCAAAAAAGAAGCCATTGCATGGAGCTGGGAACTGCTGACAGAAGTGTATAAAATTGATAAGGATAAATTATACGTTACTGTTTTTGAAGGCGATGAAAGGGAGGGTTTACCGAAAGATGAAGAGGCCTGTACGGAATGGAAAAAATACATCCCGGAAAACCGTATAATACAAGGTAATAAAAAGGATAATTTCTGGGAAATGGGCGAAACCGGCCCATGCGGACCCTGCACGGAAATTCACGTTGATTGCAGGCCGGAAGAGGAAAGAAATGTATTGGATGGTGCTTCACTGGTAAACAATGATGATCCGCAGGTAATCGAAATCTGGAACAATGTGTTCATCCAGTTTAACAGGAAAAAAGATGGCAGTCTTGAACCATTGCCAGCCAAACATGTGGACACAGGGATGGGTTTTGAGCGGTTGGTCAGAGTGCTGGAAGGCAAGAAAAGCAACTACGATACAGATGTTTTCAGCGGCATCATAGGTCTCATTGAAAAGATAACAGGAAAGGTATATGATGCAGACTTAACTGTTGCTGACTCTATTAAAACAGTTTCCGCGTCTTCACCCGGAGGAGGCTGGGAGGGCGCCGTTGCCTTCAGGGTTATAGCCGATCATATCCGGGCTATCAGTTTCACCATTGCTGATGGCCAGCTACCATCTAATACCGGTGCGGGCTATGTGATAAGAAGAATTTTAAGACGCGCTGTTCGCTATTATTATTCATACCTGGATTACAAGCAGCCTTTATTATTTCAGCTATTACCGTTACTGGCAAAACAATTTGAACTTATTTTCCCGGAATTGCTTCAACAACTGGATTTTGTAAGTAAGGTGGTTAAAGAAGAAGAAGATGCTTTTTTAAGAACCCTGGATAAGGGTTTGAAAAGAATTGATGAGACGATTACAAGGTCGAAATCAACAAAAATTATTGAAGGTTCCGTAGCTTTCGAATTATATGATACCTATGGATTTCCAATTGATTTGACCATGTTAATAGCTGCTGAAAATGATCTGACAGTAGATGAGGCGGGCTTTCAAAAAGAAATGCTTCGACAAAAAGACCGCAGCCGTTCCGCAGCGGTATTGAACACTGAAGACTGGGTAACTTTGATCGAAAATGTCTCCAACAGATTTACGGGCTATGATTCATTGGAAGCTCATGGTTATGTGACTAAATACCGGAAAGTGTCCTCGAAAACGAAAGAATTTTATCAACTGATTTTGGATACCACCCCATTCTATGCTGAAAGTGGCGGACAGGTAGGCGATACAGGCGAATTGCATTTTGGTGATGAGACTATTGAAGTGACTAATACAAAGAAGGAAAATGACCTGATCATTCATTTTACGAATAAAATACCTTTATCCATTAACAACCCGGTTTTCGCTAAAGTAAATACCGCCAGGAGGCAAGCCATTGCTTTACATCACAGTGTAACTCATTTAATGCATGCAGCTTTACGCAATGTATTGGGGAGTCATGTAGCACAAAAGGGTAGCCTGGTAAATGAAGAGCGACTTCGTTTCGATTTCTCACATTATGCCAAATTAAGAGATGAAGAAATTGCGGCAGTTGAGAAAATGGTGAATGAAAAAATAAGGGAAAACATCCCGGTTATTATCAAATCCATGCATAAGGATGAAGCTATCGGCCTGGGTGCGATGGCTTTGTTTGGGGAAAAATACGGAGAGCTGGTAAGAGTGGTTATAATGGATCCCAATTATTCAATCGAATTGTGTGGTGGAACGCATGTTGGCAGTACGGGTGAGTTGGGTATATTTAAAATAAAACATGAAGCGGCGATAGCAGCGGGTGTCAGGAGGATTGAAGCTGTGTGCGGATATGCGGCAGAACAATATATCAATAACCTATTCGCGGAAATGGCAGTGATCCGGGGACTATTAAGAAATCCAAAGAACATTCCTGGATCTATTGAAAATCTATCATTGGAAAACAGTGCTTTATCTAAAAGAATTGAAGGGTTGGAAGCAAGGCAATTGGTTGGTATCCGGAATGAATTATTGCAGAAAGATGAGATCATCAACAATGTAACATTTGTTGGCGAGATCATCGAGGTTGGAAATGCAGATGCTTTAAAGAAATTATGTGTTGACCTGGAAAATCACCTGCACGACTATGTGGTAGTACTTTGCACCAATATCGATGGTAAGGCATTTGTTGCAATTGGCATTTCAGATACTGTAGTAGCTGCAAAAAAATTAGACGCTGCTAAAATCATCAAAGAGCATATTGCTGGTTTAATAAAGGGTGGTGGCGGCGGACAAAGTAATATTGCAACAGCAGGCGGCCAGGATATAAGGAATTTGAAAGCAGTGATTGAAAAGGTAAGATCATTGTTATGAATCGAATGGCTTCCCGGGATAAGTGATGGGGTGAACGGGCAATGGGCAATGGGCAACGGGCAACGGGCGATGGGCAATAGGCAATAGGCAATAGGCAATAAGCAATATGCAGAAAATTATTCATTCATTCTTACTTCATTATTCATTATTCTTATACGGGTTATGCATATTATTTTAGAAACCCCCCGTTTATTATTACGCCGATTCACCGAGGTGGATGCACCGTTGATTCACCAGCTCAATTGTGACCCGGAAGTCGTTAAATTTGTACACGAACCTGTCCTGCAAAGTGACGAACAGGCTAAGGAAATTATTATCAATATCATATTACCCCAATATGAAAACAATCTCGGCCGCTGGGCCATTCAACTAAAAGAGACCGGTGAGTTTATCGGCTGGTGTGGTTTAAAATATTTGAAAGAATACGGTGAAATTGATTTAGGGTACCGCTTACGTCAATCCGCCTGGGGCAAAGGCTACGCGACGGAGGCAGCTAAACACACATTGGATTACGGATTTAACAAGCTTCACTTAAGAGAGATCACCGGTAAGGCACATGTAGAAAATATTGGATCTATTAAAGTACTTCAAAAAATTGGCATGCAATTCATAGAGGAAGTTGTTGAGGATAATTGCCCGATAAAAGTTTTTAGATCATTCATTCCGTTGCAATGAGCGTGTGGAATGGTGAAAGGTAAATGTTGAATGGTGGAGGGGGAATGGTGGAGGGGGAATTGTGAATGCATAAGGAGGCTACATTTCTCTGCCTGAATTGGTGAGATCGGTGTCAATAAAAAGTTTTGTTAAAGCCTAAAAAATATATGCGAAACTTTTCGTAATTCCACAAATACTCCTATTTTTGAACTACTAAAAACTTCGTACATTAAAAAAAGTATCATGAAAAAAGCAATTATAGCCCTGGCCGCGCTGGCATTTACCAGTGTACCCATTTACCTGAAAGCACAGGATGAAAAGCCTGAAAAGAAAGAAATTAAAGACAAGCCTGAAAAAAAGGAAAAGTTGAAAATTAAAGAGAAAGATGATAAAAAGGAGACCCAGGAGATTGTTATCCGTAATAAGGGCAATAAGGAGTTGAATTTAAAGGTAGAGATCAATGGCGATAATATTACTGTGAACGGCAAACCCCTTGCTGAATTTAAGGATGAAGGGGTAACTATCAATAATCGAAAAATGATTATAAGAGACGGTGATGGAATGGGATTTGATTTTGGACCAGGTGCGATGGCATTCAGCAAGGATTTTATGGGGAAGTGGGATGGCGGTAAAGAAATGATTAAGCCATTCCTGGGTGTAACGACCGAAAAAGTAACAGAGGGTGCAAAAATTACTGAAATAATAAAAGAAAGTGCGGCTGAAAAAGCCGGGTTAAAAAAAGATGATATTATTACCAAAGTGGGTGATGAAATTATTACCGATGGAGAAAACTTATCCGAAGTTATTTCATCCAAAAAGCCAAAGGATGTCGTTAAAGTATCTTATTTGAGAAATGGTAAGGAAAGTAATGTAAAAGCGACTTTAGGAGAAAGGAAAATAAAATCCCCCATGGCATTTGCCTATGGGAATCCCCGCGGCAAAGTAAGGTCATTTTCGGTTCCTAAAATTTCCGGGACGCCCAATGATGGTATGGCTTATGAAGACAGGTTACATGATCTGGAATCATTAGCCCCGGGGGCGGATTTTGATGTAAGCCCGTATTTCCAGCTGGAAAATTCTTTCCCCCGTCAAAAAAAATTAGGATTAAAGATCCAGGATACAGAAGAAGGTGGTAATGTAAAAGTGATTGAAGTGGAAGAAGGATCTGCGGCTGAAAAAGCAGGTTTAAAAGAAAATGATGTTATTACGGAGATCGGGGGTGTAAAAATTGAAAATACAGATGATGCACGCAAACAATTGTTCCCATCAGAAGCAAAATCAGCTTATACCATAAAAGCAAAGCGCGGTGGAACCGAAATGAGCTTCGAAGTGAAATTTCCAAAAAAGCTTAAAACCGCAAATTTATAAAGTGTAGCTGGAAAGCCTCAGCCATTAGCAATAGCCGTAGGGGCTAGCTGATGGCTTTTTCTTTGATAAGCTCTAATGGGTTTAATACCCTCAATCTACCCGTTTGTGGCTCCTGGCGGTTTCCACAAGCGACCAATGAGTATCATTTCATGACATCTTATCTTTCACCTGGCATGACCAGCATTTCTCAACTCATCCGTAATTCCAGTAATTCGTAGCCCCTTACCCGAAACCATACACTTTAAACTTCCTTACCTTTGCATGCGTGATAAGAAATGATAAATACGAAGCGGTCATTGGACTGGAAGTACATATACAGTTACTTACAAGGAGTAAACTTTTCTGTGGGGATAGCGCCTCTTTTGGCGCTGCTCCTAATACACATATCAGTCCAATAACTCTGGCGCACCCGGGTGTATTGCCTAAGATGAATAAAAAAGCCATTGAATTTGCCATCAAATTAGGGCTGGCTTTGAATTGCAAGATTGAACAACAGAATTATTTTGCCCGCAAAAATTATTTCTATCCCGATTTGCCGAAAGGCTACCAGTTAAGCCAGCACACAACACCAATTTGTAAAAATGGTTTTGTAAGGATTAAAGTAAATGGAGCGGAAAGGAATATTCAACTTAACCGGATCCATATAGAAGAGGATGCGGGCAAAAGTTTGCATGATGTGGATGAAGAATATACCGCCATAGATTTAAATCGGGCAGGCGTTCCTTTACTGGAAATAGTGAGTGAACCCGATCTTCATAGCAGCGATGAAGCATTTGCCTACATAACAGAATTAAGGCGCCTTGTGCGTTGGCTGGACATCTGCGATGGGAATATGGAAGAAGGCAGTTTACGTTGCGATGCTAATATTTCAATTCGACTGAAAGGTGAAAATAAATTAGGTACAAGGGTTGAAGTAAAGAATCTTAATAGCATCCGTAACGTAAAAAAGGCGATTGACCTGGAAGTACCCAGGTTGATCGGTATTATTGAAACCGGGGAGGCTATCCTACAGGAAACAAGGAGTTTTGATCCTGCCAGTGGTGGGTCTACCTTTTCTTTGCGCAACAAAGAAGAAGCGGATGATTACCGATATTTCCCCGATCCGGATCTCACCCCTTTTTATATAACGGATGATTTTTTACAGCAAGTGCGGCATTCGTTGCCAGTTTTGCCGGAAGAACTGGAAATAAAATACAGGGAAGTTTATCATTTACCTGTGTACGATGCACAGGTGATATGCAGTGATAAATCGCTCGTGAATTATTTTGAGGATTTAGTTAGACATACCACCAATTACAAAGGGGCTGTTAACTGGCTGATGGGTCCCATAAAATCCTATTTAAACGATCATGGTATTGAAATGGATAAATTCCCTTTATCACCGGTGAAAATTGCAGCCCTCATTCAGTTGGTAGATGACGGAAAGGTTAATTTCAGTATTGCATCTACTAAAATTTTAATGGCCCTGCTACTTAGCCCGCAAAAAGATCCGCTGCAAATAGCAACGGCATTAAACCTGATCCAGGAAAGTGACAGCAGCTCTGTAGCCTCGTGGGTGGACGAGGTAATTGCCAAAATGCCGGATAAAGTAAAAGAATATAAAAGCGGCAAAAAAGGATTGATTGGATTGTTTGCCGGGGAAGTAAAAAGACTAAGCAAAGGCAAAGCAGATATGCTGGTGGTAAATAAATTATTAGCCGAAAAATTAAATTAATGAATCAAATGATAAAGCTTTTTACAATAGTGGTAAGCGGTGCTATTTTGTTTTCCTGTAACAATGATTTGCAGAAAGGGAAATTTACCGTTTCAGGTGAATTAAAAAATATACCGGACCAAAAGATTTACCTCGAGGAAATATATTTTAGCCAGAAAGACCCTACGGTATTGGATACCGCGGAAATTAAAAATGGTAAATTTTCTATAGCCGCATTGGCGCCTGAAGAAGGCCTTTATCGCCTGCGATTAGAAAAAAATGATGTAGTCTTCATTTTTATTAACGATAAAACCAGTATCCTCTTTTCGGCCGATTTTAAGAATCTTTCATTGGAAACAGCCGTATTCAATTCACCTGCCAATCACTTACTCAGGAATTTTATGACTGCTATTGATATTCAAAGAAGGAACCTTGAGGAAAAATCCGCCCTATTGCAACAGTATATAAATCCTTCTCAAACAGACAGCGGATATAATGCGATGCAGAAAGATTATAATGAACAGGAAAATAGCTATAAAAATTATATACTAAAATATTTAGATACCACGAGTAACCCGGTAATGGCAGCTTTCAGTTTGGAATATACCCGGAGTATTGAACCGGAGAAATTAGAGAAACCAGTCAGCGGTCTCATCAAACGATTTCCCGGCAACCAGGCCATAGTGACGATCGTTTCACAATACAGCCAAATGATTGCACAATATAAAGCCAAACCTCACGAAGGGGGAACTGCACCGGATATAAATATGGCAGACACAAGCGGCAAACCTTTTGCTTTGAGTATGCTTCGGGGGAAATATGTGCTGGTTGATTTTTGGGCAAGCTGGTGTGGCCCCTGCAGGGAAGAAAATCCAAATGTAGTAAAGGCCTACAGTCGTTTTAAAGATAAAAATTTTACAGTATTGGGTGTATCGCTCGATAAAGACAGGGCTTCCTGGTTAAAGGCAATCGGAGATGACAACCTGACCTGGTACCATATCAGCGATCTGAAATACTGGAACAGTGCAGCAGTTAACCTCTATGGCTTTGATGGCATTCCTTATAATGTACTCGTTAACCCTGACGGGAAAATTATCGGGAGTAATTTAAGAGGAGGCGATTTAGAGACAAAACTCCTGGAATTTGTAAAATAAAGCCGTTTGTTATTACTTCTTTGTTTTCCCACTGGTATTTAGTAATAATACCGGAAGTAAAACCAGGTTGGTAATGGTTGACACTAATAATGTAACAGAAGTAAGCCAGCCGAGGGCGATGGTTCCTCCGAATCTGCTAAAACAGAATATTATAAATCCTGCTATCAATACCAGGGCAGTATATAAAATACTAAGCCCGGTATTTTTAATGGTAGCCGCTACCGTAATTCCAACGTTATTGTCATTGAGAGGAAGTTCCTGCTTATAATTAACCAAAAAACGAATGGTAATATCTATTGCGATTCCCAAAGCTACACTAAAGACCAGGACGGTTGATGGCTTAAGCGGCACACCAACCCAGCCCATTACACCGGCGGTAATTACCAGCGGAATCAGGTTGGGCAACAGGGAGCAGATTAATATCCTTGCCGATCTGAAGAGGTATAACATACAAAGTGAAATGAGTAAAAATGCCCAGAAAATACTTTCTTTTAACCCACTGATAATAAAACTGCTTCCCTCTAAAAATGTAATACTGGTACCCGTTAATAGTACTTTATACTGGCTGGAATCAAATAACATGGCCGCCCGCTTATTGATACCATTTAATATGATGGGCAATTGTTTGGTGCCAATATCCGCCATACTTACACTTATCCTGGTACTTTGCCTTGAACTATCCATAAAAGAGGATAACATTTTTGTGAAATTGTTTTTGCGGCTGCTATCTTTCTTATTGGGACGTAAATATTCCCCTACAAATGCTCCGTCAAAACTATTGGGTAATAAGTAATTAGCAGAATCACCTTCGTAAAATGCCTGTTTGGCAAACTTTAAACCTTCGGCTATACTCAGGGGACGACTCATTTCCTTTTGTGCCGCTATATATTGGGATAAGGAGTCAATTTTTTCAAAAACGGCGAGCGCCCTTGTACCTGCTAAACCATTTCGCTTTTTGGTATCAACCACAATTTCGAGGGGCATCACACCCCTGAAGTTTTTCTCAAAGAACTTCAGATCAGTATATATTTTATCTGCTTTGGGTAAATCATCCACGATAAAGGCAATCGTATTGAGCCTGAAAATACCCACGATAGAAAATATGAGCACAATTGCGGTAATCCCGTATACCGACTTTTGATGATCAAAAACCCATCCTTCTATTTTTAATAAAAATCCCGTAAGCAATTTATTTTTCAAATACCTGGTTTGGTTGGGTTTGGGAGCAGGCAAATAACTCAATACTGCAGGTAATAAAATAAACGAAATAACAAATATGAGCATGATACTGATTCCGGCCACTACACCGAATTCCTGTAAAACGGCGCTTTTGGTCAGTGCAAAAACTGCAAATCCTATAGCAGCGGAAATATTACAAAACAGTGTGACAATCCCCATTTTGCTAACCATATCCAACAGCGATCTATTTTTGTCGCCGCAACTTATGTAAGATGAATGGTACTTGTTGATAAAATAGATGCAGTTGGGAATGCCGATCACTACTACCAACGGTGGAGTTAATGCGGTAAGAAGACTTATTTTGTAACCGCACAATTGCAATACACCGAGGCTCCAGATCACACCCAGGATAACCACGGACAGGGAAAGCAACATAGTGCTGAAAGAGCGAAAGAATAACAGTAAGATAAATGCACTTAATAGTAAGGACCCAATTAAAAATATTTTCATTTCCTTTTGCAACCTGTCTGCCATTACAGTTCTTATTAACGGCAGCCCGCTCAAATGTGCCTCAATTTTTGTGACTTTTTCAAAACTATGTACGGCAGAAGTGATATCTTTTACGATTTTAGAACGCTTTAGAGAATTGAGTGAATCTTTGTTTATCCGAACTCCAATTAAGTAAGCACGGGGAGTGTCTTCATTGTACAAAAGGGATTTGTAAAAGGGAAGATTGAAGAAAACCTTTTTTGCGGAATCCAACTCTTCCTGGGTACTGATTTTTTCTGAAAATATTTTTACCGCGTTTAGCTTTTCTGTCAGGCTGTCTTTTTGTAAATTTACAGAGGAGGGTATACTCAACACATCCTCTACATCTTTTACATTTTTTAGTTCCTGCTGTAAGTCAAAATATGCTTTAAATGTGTTCAGCTCAAAGATCTTGTCGCTTTGAATTCCCACTACCAGTACATTTCCATCATCGCCGAATTTTTCCCTGAAATTCTTGTATTCCTTATATTTTGGATTATCTGTTGGAATGGCTTTGGCATATTCGTAGCTCAGTTTAACTTTACTGGCATAAAAACCCATTACACCCGTTACACCAAATAATGTAATTAGTAGTGGGAGGCGGTAATAAATTACGAAACTCCCTAAACGTTTCCACATAATTGATTGATCATTTAAGTTTGCTATTTAACATCAGTTTTTATCCGGGCGGGCAGTTTATTGCTAAAAATTAAACCATTTGTATTGAAAACCTTTTCGAAAGTTCCGGCCATCAGCAATGGCCACATCCTTGTTACTAATTAAATCTATAATTGTTCAAAATTTTCCGGCCGCATCATCGGGAAAAAAAGTACGTCCTGTATAGAATGCTGACTGGTTAACAACATTGCAATTCTGTCAATTCCAAAACCAATGCCGCTTGTTGGAGGCATTCCATATTCCAGTGCCCTTAAAAAATCATGATCAATAAACATCGCCTCATCATCACCGCGTTCCATTAATTTAGCCTGTTCTTCAAACCGTTCCCTTTGTTCTACAGGATCGTTTAACTCACTATAGGCATTGGCTATTTCTTTACCATTGCATATAAGTTCAAAACGCTCCACCAGGCCTGGTTTCCTGCGGTGCTTTTTGGTAAGCGGGCTCATCTCTACCGGGTAATCAGTAATAAATGCGGGTTGTATATAATTAGCTTCACACCTGGATCCAAATATTTCATCAATCAGTTTACCCTTGCCCCAATTGCCATCTGCATGAATGCCTAATTGCCGGCATACCGTTCTGATGGCTTCTTCATCCATTTCACTTATATCAAAACCTGTAAATTCCTTAATAGAATCGTACATAGTAATCCTTCTGTAGGGGGCTTTAAAGTCAATTTCTTTTTCACCCGCCATTACTTTAGTAGTACCATTGGTTGCAATCGCCGCCTTCTCCATCAACTGTTCGGTGGTCTCCATCATCCATTCATAATCTTTATAAGCCACGTAAAATTCCAATACGGTAAATTCAGGATTATGTGTTCTGTCCATTCCTTCATTGCGGAAATTCCTGCTGAACTCATACACCCATTCAAAGCCTCCCACGATCAGTCTCTTTAAATACAATTCGTTGGCGATACGCATGTACATTGGCGTATCCAGTGCATTGTGATGGGTGGTGAATGGTCTTGCTGCGGCACCTCCGGGAATGATTTGCAAAACCGGTGTATCTACTTCCAAACCTCCACGTTCATTTAAAAACTCACGGATGGCATTGATCATTTTTGTACGTTTGATGAATGTTTCTTTTACTCCCGGGTTTACTACCAGGTCGGCATAGCGCTGCCGGTAACGAAATTCGGGATCGGTTACTTCATCAAATGCTTCACCACCTTTTTCTTTTACGATTGGAAGCGGGCGCAGTGATTTGGTGAGTATGGTAAACTCTTTAACGTGTATGGAGGTTTCCCCTGTTTTTGTAATAAACACATATCCTTTAATTCCAATAATGTCACCGATGTCAATTAATTTTTTCCAAACGACCTGGTACATGGTTTTATCTTCGCCGGGGCAAATATCATCCTGTTTAATATACAACTGAATCTTCCCCACCGAATCCTGCAACAAGGCAAAGTTGGCTTTACCCATATCACGTACACTCATGATACGCCCGGCAATACAAACATCTGCAAACTGTTCCTTATTTTCTTCGCCTTTATAATTTTCCCTGATATAAACTGACGTGGTATTTACCGGATATAATGGTGCAGGATATGCATCGATCCCCAATCTTTTTAGTTCTGCTAATTTTTGTCTGCGAATGATCTCCTGTTCGGATAACTGACGTATACTCATGCGAATGCTGAAAATTTTTGCAAAGATACCGCATGCAATTCATTCTTCAGCAAGCGGGAACGGGAGTATAAACGATAAGTTTGGCAGGATACTTGACTATGCAACATCACAAACACAGGAAAAATGAAAAGACTCTTAATAGCAGTCGCATGTATTACCGTATTAAATAGTTGTGAAATTCTACAACAGATACCTCAAACCGGGGGATTGGGAGGGGTTACTGAAGATGAAGCGGCGCAGGGTATTAAAGCTGCTTTAAGCCAGGGGCTCGTAAAAGCTGTGTTGCAATTAAATAGACAGGATGGATTTTTTGGCAATGCATTCTACAAAATACTATTACCACCGGATGCCAAAAAAATTGAAAATACATTAAGAACACTTGGCATGGGTAAATCGGTGGATAAGGCGATTTTACAAATAAACCGGGGTGCAGAAGATGCGGCGGGTTTCGCCCAGCCGATCTTTATAGACGCCATAAACCAAATGTCACTGACCGACGCAATTAATATTGTAAAAGGTGGTGATACCAGTGCAACGCACTATTTCAGGATAAGAACGATGGAGAAATTAACAGCTGCGTTTGTACCGGTGATAAAATCATCCTTAAATAAAGTGAATGCTACAAGATATTACGGTGATATTGTAAATGAGTACAATAATTTCCCCACTACCTTCAAAAAGATAAATCCGGATCTGGCTGGTTTCGTGACGGATAAGGCCACCAATGCATTGTTTGACCTGGTGGCAAAGGAAGAGAAAAACATCAGAGAAAATCCTGTTGCAAGAACCACAGAGATTTTAAAAAAGGTATTTGGCGGGTTGCTGTAAAAAGATGCTTTATTCATATCATGCTATTTTGCCATATCTCGGGCATTTATTTTCTTTCTTTGGGATGCTATTGATTCCCGCCCTGATCAGGGAAATAATGTTATACGATTTGGTATGGCAGAAAGGGCAGGCGTGCACATCTCCCGCTGAATCAACATATTCACTGCGGCTTCCTGCGAAACAGCCTACCCGGCGTTGGTGATAGCCATGATACATTAAAGTTGGATAATCACGATAGTCAACTGAATGATTGATCTTTTTGTAAATCATTTCAAGTTCGTCAATATGCATGGGCGTTAGCAAAACATCCTTTCCTTCGTAGTGACCCACATTTTTTGGCTCAAGTACCTGTACGAAATGAACACCAAGCTTTTTTGCGAAATCGATATAAGGCAACAGGTGGCCTTCATCAATAAAATTTTTAGTTGCACAAACAGTAATGGCCGCTACCATACCTGCCTCCAGGACGGCTTTTACAGCATTGTTTGCCATTTCAAAAGAATTGGAATTGCCACGAAAGAGGTTATGCAATTCAGCAATGTAATGGTCGATGCTTACTACAATCCCCTTACAACCTGCCATTTTGAGCAGACGGGCATTTTCAGGAGTGCAATTAAAACCGGAAGTAACCACCCAGCAATCACTTTTTTTACTTGTGTACCTGACCAGTTCCAAAAGGTCTTTGATCCTTACCATTGGCTCACCACCGCTAAAATGAAATTGCAAAACTCCTTCGCCCTGGTATATATCAATTACCTTAAGCAGTTCCTCTTTTGTGAAGGATTCTTTCTGATTCAGGTTATCCCATTCAAAACAATGTTCGCAACGCATGGGGCACTTACGGGTAATTGCAAGGAATACAAAGGACAGTTTTTCTTCAGGTGAAACAGGGGACGAATGACGACGCAATTCATTTTTTACAAGGCTGTCATATGCTTTGGAAGGCCAGCCCGGGGTGTACATGTTGAAATAATATTTATTATTTACTTTATAGATCTTCTTTAGATCACCGCCCCAGACACTATTGCGAAGGCTTAACAATGCCTTAAATGTTCTTATTATCCTGCCGGGCCGTTTTAATACCGTACACGCAAAATAGAGGATCCGTAATTTAATAACAAACCAAATGAGGTTTCTTTCAAAATTACCAGGTTGCAATGACGAAACAGGATGCGACATATGAGCAGGATTTGCCGTACTCCACTCAAGATGATTGACCGGTTGCCGATTTGCTATGATAGTTTCCATGTTTATGACTTTGTTTACAATTTCCAAATTATCAATTTCTTTTTGCAAGCTCGTTAAGATTTTCGTTGCGGATCTTGTTGTACAACTGCATACCATAAACAGGAAAGGCGTTTGGTTGTGTAAACTTTTTCAAAAATTTAATATCCGGCTTATTCTTAAAATCGCGTATATGTTCATAATATCCTTTTACATGGAGGATATAGGTTTGGGTTTTTGAGATATCTGTGTTAATGATGGTTTTGTAAATCATGGTGGCTACATTGCCGATGAGTGGCTGTTCAAGGTAATGACCGTCTTCTTTTTCCAACAGCGGAATGATATTTTTGCCCAATTCATCAGTTGCGGTTTGCGGGGAAAGTTTCCGAACCGTGAAAGAATGATCAGGTGTAAAATCCATTGCAGCGTAATCTATCTCCCAAAACATAAAACCAGAAGACAGTTTAATTTCTATAAGGTCCCCGTTACCGGCCAGATCGACCGGTACAATAATATTGCGGGTTGCCAATGGGCCAATTGTTGTAATATCAGATAACCTTTTCCAACCTGAGGATGTCTTCAGAGAGACCTCCAGTGGAAGCTGTTGTTCTTTTACCCACTTTAACAATTCCGCAACCGGCTTACTATGCTGATCCTGGATATATTTGGCGTAATGAGTACCAAACCCTTTTGCCAGTTCTCCATATAACATGTCGAGCCAGTAAGAATTTTTTAGTGAGAGTATCAATTTCCCTTTTGCGACATCCAAAGGTTTTTTAAACTTCATTACTACTTCATTGCGGGCATCGGCATTAGAAGTGTCATCCATGTAAAGCATTTCATAATCACCTTCCCCGGTTAGCGCTGATTGAACATCTTTGTGGTTATTGAGCTGAGCTGATAACGGGGTATGGGGGTCAGCAACACCGTAAAAGTCTCCTTTTTCATCGGCCCAAACATTTGTTTTGATATCATGGGTAATAACCATCAGTTCGGCCATATCGGTATATTGATGTTCCTTTAATTCGTTACTGATTTTTAACTGTAACGTTCCATCACTCAGCGGCGACATTTTTAAAGGGATAAAATCATGCCTGGCCAACTGCGGGTAAATTGCCCCACCATAAATTTCTCCCTGTAGGGAAAACTCGTTCCCATTATAGGCACTTACAAATGGACAGGAGCTTTTCGTAGCCGCGACAATTATGGCCACTACCGCCAGCGCGCCAACTGTGAAGCCTACGGCGCCGATAACATAACTGGTAGCGGTACGCCCTTTATCTTTTTCAATTACCTCAATTTTTTGCACCTTATTCAGGTCCAGCATATATTTTCCAACAGTGGCCGTAGTATCAGGCGAAATATAAAAATGAACTTCATTCAAGACAGACACCTGATAAGGGTTGTCTTTTGAATACCTTCTATATCCTTTTTTCCCTTTTGTGATATGAAGCAAATGATCGGGTGCGATACTATCAAGTGTACATTCCAATGTTTTTTGACCGGCACCCAGGATTGGATCTTTCATATAAAAAGATTCCCCACCGTTTCGCAAAATAAAATACCTTTCTGTAAGCCTCAGGCTGTCAACTGTTGAAGCACTGCCAGGTGAAGCACCACGGTGAATTGAAGTGGTTTTATAAAAATGGCGGCAGGCAGTAAGTAACATAATTGCACATAATGCAGCCAGCAGGTAGCTATTTTTTGTCATGTGAGAAGGCATAAAAGGATATTTAATGGTTAAAGGAATCTGATAATAACTCTTTTAATGCTTGCGGTAAAGAAACATTGTTACAATTTGACGCGGTAGCTTTTTTATAATATTTACAGCATTTCCGCGTCTCAGATACATTGGCTGTAACTAATTAAGGCATGTTTTGATACCGGATTCCAGGCAAGGCTTAACATAAATCACCGCCGTCTTTCAGGCCACTTTGCTGCCGGCAATGGATACATTTTTCATAAAACAAAAGCAAATTCCTGTTGGTAGTAACCGATCTGGGATTCCAGATATTGTTGAAAAGAAAGAAATCAGTCATCAAGATACAGACTGTTTTTTAAAAATGCAAGTGGGAAATATTAATGGAGGTATGGGAAACTACCTTTCCCAGCCAGACAATTGTCAATATTGACTACCGGTGAAATAGATATTCCCCGTAAGCCAGCCGGTTCTTCAATAAAATTCAGATATTAAAATGACATGGGGCTGGTATTGTGAATAGATCATATTGAACAATGCAGGCAACTATTGTGAGTCTAAGAAATCTATGGCAGCTTTTACCCCATTATTGTAAAGCATTTCCTTTTCTCCAGGTTTTATTTTTCTCACCCTTGAAAAAATGGATCCATAGCTGATGTAGATGGTTCTGTCCTTTTCATTTTCGAGGTTGGGATATTTTCGATTGAGCCTTTCTATTATCAGGTTGTTGAATGCGTGAATATAATCTCTAAGTGACCGTATATGAAAAGGTGGAATATTGGTGCTGTTGTTTTTGAGTGAATCAATCTGTGCAGGGCGTTCCAGTTTAATTCCCAGTGTTTGCGGATTGAACCATAATTTGTCACATTGTAAAGGATTGCCTTTATTTTCGCAGGTATCAAAAATGCTGATTGGATAGTTAGCCAGCATTCCACCATCTACATAATAATTTCTAAACGAGAGGGTATCTGTCTTTTCAATTTTTTGAAAGTGATCATCCAGAATAACGGGTTCAAAGTACAACGGTAAACCTCCACTGATCCTTACGGCTAAAGCAATTGACATTTCGGGTGTATGTTCCTTAGAAAAAATGTCCAGTTGCTGTTTGCTGAGGTTGGTAGCCGTACAATAAAAATCCTTGAATAAATTATTTTGCAAGTGGAGTTGATGTAACCCGGTAAAGGTTAAATTAGCATCTCCTGTTTTATACTTTATTAACTGCTGAACCCAAAGCTCAAATTTTTCACCTTTATACAATCCAAACTTGTTTCTTACGCGCCGGTACTTGCCAAGTATGCCTCCTCTGCCATCGTTAAATTCTTCTACAGGCAAAGACCGCATTATGCTATCAATTTCTGCTGCATTATACCCCACGCTAATCATAACGCCTGCGATTGCCCCGGCAGATGTACCGGCTACCTTATTAATTTGCTGCAGTATCCCCCTGTTCTCCAATACACTGAAAGCGCCCGCGTAAGCAAGGCCTCTTACGCCACCTCCTTCCAGCACTAAATTTTCATAGGAAAACTTTTGTTGAGAAAAACAAAGAAACGGAAAAAATAACAGGATAACCAGTTTTATCATCCGGCGAAAATAAATCATTGCTTCGTCAGTAAGCGTTAAATGCTTATTAATTTTCTCTGCAAAAAGTCGCCGTATGGCCGGGATAGTTTACTTATTTCCATCATTTAATTCAAAGCCAATAAAACCTGCCAGGCTCCTGTTACGTTACCAGCCTCTAATAATTCCTTTGCATAAATATGTAACTCTTTTTCCATTTCATCAGGGTTGATAGAATAGTACTGTATGATATATTTTAGTTTGTCATCATAAAAAGCGGGATCCACAAAAGGCATTTCAGGTACATTGCTCAACTGGCCTAAATTATTACCTGTCAGTATATTACTAAAGCGGATACTTTCGGGCAAGGCATCCACTCCTATACCTACCCTGGTATTGGGTTTTTCTACTTCAAAAATGGTGGAAGCATTGGCTCTCGTGTACCAGTTTCCACCCATCCTGGCTACCAGGTCAAGCTTTCTTTGATCGATCTTTCCCTGTTCATTCAATACGGTTTCACTGATATGCATTAAAAGTATCCTTGCGATTACGAGGTTGCCGGCTCCGCCGCCAGTCCCCAGCGGTTTTACTTCAAGTACCAGGCATTCCATTTGGACAGGACTTTCCTTTACACGGGGAGGCTTTATTAATATGGAAGGTTCTTTCGTGAAACCACCCTTTACAAATTCGTCTATGCCTTTGGGATATTCACAACTGGTGAGGCTTGCCTGTTGTACCATATCATACGTAACAATATTAACAACCACTTCAGGAACTTCCAAAACATTTTCCAATGTATGCTTGGTTGAATTATCCCTGCCCCTCCTGGATGGCGAAAAAATAATAACCGGCGGATTGGTGGAAAAGACATTAAAAAAGCTGAAGGGACTTAAATTTACATTGCCTTCCATATCAATTGTTGATGCAAAACAAATTGGTCTTGGAGCGATCGTATAATGCAAATAATTTTGAACATCTGCTGATTTTAGGTTTTTGAAATCAATAGTTAACATGTTGATTAACTGGGTTGGAGATTTGTTTTGTTTTGTGATTGTTTCTCTTTGTTGTGTTGCAGATAATCTGATGGCCAGGCCAGGCAGGATTCAAATAATAAAAAAATAACCCGTAACAATACTAACCTTTAAATTTCTTCAATGCCAGGAGACTATAATCACTCTCATCTCTGACAATTGTATTATTCAACCTTCCCAATCCATCAATCTCCATTTCAACAATATCACCCTCGTTTAACCATTGTTCTGCATAGCCGGGATCATTAAATTTACCGGTGCCATTGAGCTCCAAAAAACAACCCGTACCCACTGTTCCACTGCCAATAATATCACCGGGATACAGGTGAACGCCATAACTAATGCGTTCTATGATTTCAGCAAATGTCCAGTCCATATCACCCAGGTTCCCTTCACTAACCTGTATTCCATTTACCCAACATTTCATGCATAAATTCCAGCACTTTCCTATGTGATTCTCTTTGCAGGCTCTTTCATTTTGTTCCAGTTCATCCAGTGTAACCAGCATGGGGCCGATAACGGTTGCAAAATCCTTTCCTTTTGCAGGGCCCAGGTTCAGCAGCATTTCTTCCATTTGAAGGCGTCTTGCACTTATATCATTCATGATCATTAACCCACCTATATATTCATCCGCTTCAGCAGCCTGAATATTGCGCCCATTTTTGCAAATAACAATGGCAGCTTCCAACTCAAAATCTAATTTCTCAAAATGATCCGGCATACATACAATATCACCAGGACCCTGTATGCTGTTATGATTGGTGAGATAGAAAACCGGGAATTGATCAAATTCCGGTATCATTTCCAGCTTCCTGTTGCGTCTTGCAGCGGCTACATGTTGCCGGAAAGCATACCCATCCCTGCAACTAGCGGGATGAGGCACCGGCGCCAATAACTCAGCATTGCTGTAAGGTAACGACAAAACACTCCTCACCATTCCCGCCCTAATCTTATGTTCAGCGGCTTTTGCGAGGGGAAATACATCTTCCCAGTAATTTAGAAACATTGCCATGCTGATTGGCAGATCGGGATGCAAAATGTCGGTATCATACAAATTTCCGTCTACACATAATGCTAATTGATCCTGCCCGTTTTTTAAGTAAGTAACTAATTTCATGTATTTGGTAATTAAGGTTAAAATTAATCATAAAATATGGAGGATTGCCCGGAACCCGCCTTTTAAATGGTTGAAACCCTTATGACGGAATCATCATAACTACCATTTTTCTTCGTCGGTAAGATTATCATCCGGTTGGCTATGCTGACGACGGGATTCTATTTTCTGTAGTTGCCGTTCAATGATCAGGGCAGCAATTATTTTACCAGCGTCTTCGTCCGGATGTTGTATCAATAGTTGCTTTAGTTTTGGCTCGCTTATATCTATACGGTAAAGGAGGATAAGTAATTTTTGAAAATCGGTTTGAATAAGCTGATTGATGCAGGAACCCAGTTGAATCTCTAATTCATCCGGGGAAATTTCATCCGGCAAAACAATTGCCATGTTCTTATTGATTTCTTTTACAAGTTCACTGTTTTTCATTTTGATTATTTTCTCGTGGCGTGATAGGAAGAGACTCTAATAATAAGTTAACTCTGAAAGGGCATTGGTGAATAGTCAATATCTGCGAATGGGCATTTGCAATTGAAACCGCCAATTTACTTATAATATACCACTAATAACCTTCCATTACCCCCAATCCAAATAATGCGAAGTCGTATTTTACAGGGTCTTCCCTGTCTAACCTTCGTAAAAATGCCGTAAGCTCCATCGCAGATTGCCAGTCGGTTTGTTTACGGTTTAAGAGCGATAATTTTTTGGCGACCCTTGATACATGTACATCTATCGGACAGATTAATTGTGAAGGTGAAATATTTTTCCATATGCCAAAATCCACCCCATTTTTATCATCTCTTACCATCCACCTTAAAAACATATTCAACCTTTTACAGGCGGATTTTTTTGATGGAGTGGCAATGTGTTTCCGACAGTGCTTTTCTTCTTTCGCCTCATCATCAAAATTAAATACATACTCATGAAACCCAATTAATCCGTTTTCAACCGTTGTATCCCCCGTACGCATCCATTTTGTAAAAGCAGTTTCAAGGCTTTGTTCTCCTTTATATAAAAAATGATATTTTAAAAAATTAAGCAGGTGCCAAAGATCCATTTCGTTGAATGTTCTGTGAACAAAATTTCTACCAGTTGAAAAAACGCGGGGATCATTATTCCAATCAGCATTCATGATAAAATCATAGGGCGAATTATTCATCAGGTGCAATAGTTTATTGCCGGAATTGATGATACTTTTCCGGTTGCCCCAGGCGAATATGGAAGCAAAAAAACCGGCAATTTCTATATCCTGTTTTTTAGTAAACCGATGAGGAATGCCCAACGGATCGTCTTTAATAAAAGAAGGTTGATTGTATTGCTTTACTTTCCTGTCCAGCAATTCTTTTAAATAATTTTCATTCATGAACGATCAGCCAATTGCCTTTTTCAGATCTTCAATTAAATCAGCGGCATCTTCAATGCCAACACTCAAACGGATCAGTCCATCTGTTAACCCGTTTTTTATCCGTTCTTCCCTGGGGATACTTGCATGCGTCATACTTGCCGGATGATTGATCAGCGATTCTACTCCTCCCAGGCTTTCAGCCAATGCAAATATTCTGGTAGATGATAAAACCCTATAGGCTGCTTCCATACTGTTATCTTTCAGCGTAAAACTAATCATTCCTCCAAAATCACGCATTTGCTTTTTCGCAACATCATAGCCTTCATTGTCTTCAAAGCCCGGCCAGTAAACTCTATCAATCTTTGGGTGACTGCGTAAATAGCCGGCGATCCTGGCACCATTCTCACAATGTCGTTGCATACGTACATGTAAGGTCTTAATTCCTCTTAATACTAAAAAGCAATCCATCGGCCCCGGCACGGCACCACAACTTTTTTGAATAAAATACAACTGGTCTTTTAGCGCGGTATTATTCATAATCAGCGCTCCCTGTATTACATCACTGTGTCCGCCCAAATATTTTGTAGCTGAATGCATAACAATGTCAGCCCCCAGATCCAAAGGGTTTTGCAGGTAGGGAGAGGCAAATGTATTATCAACACATAATATTGCTCCCGACTTTTTTGAAATGGCAGCTATTGCAGCAATATCGGTTATATTCATCAGCGGATTGGTAGGTGTTTCAATCCAGATCAGTTTTGTCTTTGATGTTACTGCTAGCTCCACGCTGGCAACATGGGTTGTATCAACGTAGATGAATTTTATACCAAATTTTTCAAACACTTTTGTAAAAAGGCGGTAAGTGCCTCCGTACATATCATTGGCGGCAATAACCTCATCACCTGGCGATAATAATTTTATCACCGCATCCGTTGCAGCCACTCCACTGCCAAAAGCCAATCCGTATTTTCCATTTTCAATTATTGCCAGCGCATCTTCCAGTGCCTTACGCGTTGGGTTCTGACTTCGGGCATACTCGTAACCTTTGTGTTGGCCGGGTGCCGTTTGTACGTAGGTAGAGGTTTGAAAAATTGGCGTCATAATTGCTCCCGTACCCGGATCCGGTTCCGCACCCGCATGAATAATTCTTGTAGCTAATTTCATAAGATTTCCTCCCGCAGGAAAATTTGTTTCATCTGTTTTCATGAAGTTATTTTTGTATTCCTTATATTCAAAGGAAGCGCTTTGTTTAAATGTTCTCTTGGGGAATCCAACCTTTTTAGTTGAATACCCTGAGGGACATGATCATATTATTTGAGCAGCACATAAATACCGCCAGTCAAAATTATCCTTCTGATGGGCATTTAGCGGCAATATTTTCTTATTGAGTACTTCAGTTCTCAATATTCTTTGGTTAACCAGTTTCCTTTTTGATTCATGGATATAGTCCTGCAATGTTTTATTTTGCATCCATTGACGCTGGGGTGGTTCATAACCAACTTTATCATGACGCCACACAGTCTCATTGGGTAATCTTTTATTCATGGAATTTCGAAGCAGCCATTTTGTCCACCCATCGTGAATTTTAAAATGCGCGGGAAGGGAGAAGATAAACTCCACCAGCTCATGACTCAGAAATGGCAGGCGAATCTCCGTGCCATGGGCCATACTGTTTCTGTCAGCAAATCGGAGTAATTCTTCCAGACCCATTTTATAGGTATTGAAATACAAAATATCATTTAATTTAGTAATGATAGGTTTATGTATGCCCTCCCACTCCCTTCCCCTCAAAGAGATTATTAAATCCGGATTGATGTCGGGTTGACGAACTGCCTTATTATATTCATTTCGCTCTAAATGGATGGATGCGTGCGAAGGCAAAAAAGCAGCCAAATAATTTCTTGCACCCCAGCGAAAGGGTATTTTCTTTTTTTGAAATTTATTTTTTTCTTTTTGGACAGCACTAAATTTATTTCTGCTCAATAATTGTTGCAGGTACCAATGAATATAATTATTATATCCTGCCTGGGTTTCATCGGCTCCCTGCCCGTCCAGTAATACCTTTACATGATTTTGCCTGGCTAATTCAAACACTTTGAATTGTGCATAAATACTTGAAGAACCAAAAGGTTCTTCCTGGTGATAACAGAGCATTTGAAAGTCATTTATCAAACCTTCCACAGTAGGAACTGTCTGAAAATTTTGCAAATTAAATTTGTTTACAACGGTTTGGATGTAACCGGATTCATCTTTTTCAAATCCCGGGAAGATCGCTGAAAAAGTTTGCAGGCGATAATTCCCTTTTTGCAAATGATGGA
>JBDTWP010000051.1:0-26152 GCA_040006615.1 Ferruginibacter sp. | reverse complement strand
GGTGGGCCCCTTCGTAATAGACATCCTGGGCGACCAACACCTTATTCACGATTTTACCGGCAGGGCCTGTTTGTATCGTAACCAGGGTGCCCCCGATAATATTCTGGGCGATTTGCTTTATAGCCTCTGCATTTTTACCAACAGCTACACCGCGTTGATCGGTACCTTTGATCGTGCCTTTCCCACGTCCGCCGGCGTGTATTTGTGCTTTAACTACTCCAAACTTGCTCCCGTATTGGGAATGTATTTGCCTGTATGCGTCTTCTGCTTCTGTGGCAGTATTGCAGGCAATGCCTTCCTGCACCGGCACATTAAATTTTTTAAGAAGTTCTTTTGCTTGATACTCGTGAAGGTTCATATAGGAGAAATTTTGACGAAGGTAAGAAAGTATATATCAAAATTTCCTGTTTTCACAGATGACATCTTTTTAAAAGATGTCATCTGTGAAAACAGGAAACACAGGTTGTATCGAATTATGACATTCATTTTCCCCGGGTTTCACCCGAGGCTATTCATATTAAACCCCGTTGGGGTTTTTCACGGAAACCCTTTTTTTACCATTATTTTAGGTCATCCTTGGTGATAGTTTACTTTCTTTGCAAAACAGTTTTTAAGATACATCATTAATTGAGTAAGCATATTCCTGGCCTGAACTGTATATGGTGTTATTAGAAATAATTTTTTCAATAATTTATATTGTGATATGATTGACAGAATCAATGAAGCGGTGGCTTATATCCGGCAGGGGTATTCGATTGCCCCGTCAGTTGGTATAGTATTGGGTAGCGGCCTGGGCCACTTTACCGGTGAAATGGTAATAGAAAAGGAAATTGCATATAGCGAAATACCCCATTTCCCTGTGAGTACTGTGGAGGGCCACAGCGGTAAATTAATTTTTGGTGAGATGAGCGGCAAGAAAGTAGTGGCAATGGCTGGCCGTTTTCATTACTATGAAGGATACACTTCACAGGAGGTAGTTTTTCCAATAAGAGTAATGAAATTTTTGGGAATTGAGACATTGTTACTCAGTAACGCGGCGGGAGGAATGAATACGGATTTCAAAGTAGGCGACCTTATGGTGATCAGGGACCATATCAGCCTGTTTGTGGCAAATCCATTAATTGGGGAAAATATAGATGCATTGGGGTTACGTTTCCCTGATATGAGCGAGCCTTATAAAAAAGCTTTGATCAATAAAGTTAAATTGATCGCTGCCGCAAAAAATATAGATCTGAAGGAAGGAATATATTGTTGTGTTTCCGGGCCCACATTTGAAACAAGGGCGGAATATAAGTTATTAAATGTTATTGGCGGCGATGCTGTGGGTATGAGCACCGTGCAGGAAGTGATTGCCGCAGTGCATATGGGCATCACTGTATTTGCCATGAGCGTGATAACAGACATCGGTATCAGGGAAGAGGAAAATAAGATTACCCATGCGGAAGTATTGGAGGCCGCCGGTCACGCAGAACCCAAACTGACATACCTGTTTAAAGAATTGATTGCTCAATTGTAGTGAATGTATAAATTAGGATTTACTTTTTTGTTGTTGTTAGTGCTGCAATCTGCCTTTGCACAAATTCGCAAGGGTAATTTTCCCCGGGGCAGGGATGTAAGTTCATCAAAGGATACCAGTTCAAAAAATGACAACCTGGGCTTCGAACACAGAGATGATGCGAAGGATTCCATTACCATTAGTTTCAGATATCTTGATTCAATCAGGAGCGTTCAGCTTGATACCACCATCAATGATTTTTACAGGTATTTTTCGGTACCTTCTTCGGAACAATACCTGGGTAATAATGGATCTGCTGCCTATTCATTAATTTTTGCTCCATTTGTTAAACCAGGCTGGGATGCAGGCTTTCATGCTTTTGAAGTATACCGGTTCGCCCTTGAGAATACGCGTTTTTTTAAAACTACCAGGCCTTTCACCCAACTTGGTTACCAGCTAGCATCGGGTAAAGAACAAATGATAAAGATATTGCATACTCAAAACCCAAGACCTAATTTAAATTTTGGTTTTGAATATCGCCTTATTAACGCACCAGGTTTTTTTGTAACACAAAATACCAACCTCAACAATTACCGCCTCTACAGCAATTACCAGGGAAAGCGGAAAAGGTATGCGGCATTTTTTACCCTACTGGGCAATACCGTAAAAAATTCTGAAAACGGGGGTATAAAAAATGACAGCTTATTGTCTGACAAAGATTTTTCACGACGCTTTACGATTCCTGTTAACCTGGGTGGGGACGCAGCTACATTACAAATTAATCCGTTTAAATCATCCGTAACTACCGGCAATATTTATAAGGAATTCACTTTTTTTTTACGGCAAACTTATGATATTGGTAAGAAGGATTCCGTGGCGGTAAATGATTCCACTACCGAATACCTGTTTTATCCTAAACTTCGTTTTCAGCATACATTTACTTATAACACGTATAACTACCAGTTTAAAGATATTGTTGGGGATTCCGTTCTTTATCAAAAATGGTACGATACAACTCTTCGCAAAGGTACTGATACACTGATTGTAACAGACAGATGGAAAGTGATTACCAATGATTTTTCTTTAGTGCAATTCCCGGATACTAAGAATTTAGCACAGTTCTTATCTGCAGGTGCCAGGCTGGAGAATTTGACAGGTACATTTGCAGTTGGGAGTAAAACTTATTACAATATCGTGCTGCATGGTGAATACCGCAACAAAACAAGAAACAGGCTTTGGGATATCCTGGCAAGGGGTGATTTTTACCTGGCCGGTATCAATAATGCGGATTACAGTGCGTATGCGACAATCAGCCGGTATCTTAATAAGAAACTGGGTAATGTTCGTATATCCTTTAATAATGTGAACAGGAGCCCGTCTTATATTTATGACGCCAATTCTTCTTTTAATTTTGGCAATACAGGCGACTATAAAAAAGAAAATATCACCAGTATAAAAGCCACAGCAGATAATCCTTTTATCAGTTTAGCTGTAGCCAATTATTTGATCACAAACTATGTTTATTTCACCGGTTATTATAAAACTGCCCAGAACGGGAAATTGATCAACCTTATGCAGGCCAGTGCATCCCGGAAGATAAGACTTAGCAAAAGATGGAATTTGTACGCAGAATTAACGCTTCAGCAGGTGGATGGTGCGGCTCCCATTAAAGTGCCGTTTATTTTTTCACGGAACAGGCTGGCTTACGAGGGGGTGTTTTACAAAAATTTGAACCTAAGCGCCGGGCTTGATTTCAGGTATTATACCCCATACAAAGCTTATAATTATTCCCCGGTAATGGGAAAGTTTACAACACAGGATTCAGTGACCATAAAGAATCGTCCTGATATCAGCGGATTTTTGCATTTCAGGATAAAATCATTCACCGCCTTTCTCCGCGCTGAAAACCTTAACGCAATTGATTTTTCCAATGGTTTCGGATTTACTAAAAACAATTTTGGGGCGCCACACTATGTGTACCCGGGATTCGTCTTCCGCTTAGGGATACAATGGAATTTTGTGAATTAGACCGATTAGTCGATTTTCATAAATCGAAATGAATAAACAAAAGGGCCCAATACCAAACCATTTGAAAGAGGGGTAGAAACAAGGTGCTGAACTTTAATAATCGCTGTTTTTTTGTTTATTAAATGCAATGTAGCAGATGCACGGATTGATTTATTTGAACCGGCATTCAGAATTGTATCACCGGCCTTACCTCCGCCTGGTAAGTCCTCTTTTAGCATTTTATACGTCTGAGTTCCGACAGCAATATCTTCAACAACCAGGGGCATTTGATTTTGTAATATACAGGAAGAGCAGCCGGCAAATCCATTAAATACACTTAAAAAGGCGGTGTCATTCGTTTTAAAGTAATAAAATTGGAAAAAGCTCTGAATCTTTACTTTTTTTTCATCTAATTCCTCAATCTTCAGGTACCCTTTTTTTGATTCTATTCCAGGATCCACTTCAGTTAATTCCCAATCGCCTGCAAATGATTCATTTAAGTTTGGTACTTTATCCCCTGTTTTGTTGGATTCTTTATTATCATTGCGCCGGATGCCTTCTTTCTTTTCATCAATTTCTTTCATCACCTGTCTTTCTTTTTTGGATGCTTCTTTTGGCTCAATATCTACCCTATTGCTGTCACCCGTGGTTTCATTTAAGGTTTCTATCTTACCCGATGTACTGTTTAGTTCTTTTTTATCATTTCCTGAATAAATGAAAGTTGCGGCAGCAATTATTACCGCGATGGTAATTATTAAGATTAACCAGGATGACTTTGCGGAGTAAGTAGCAGGGAACTTTTTCAAATTCTTACCATCCCCGGGTTGCGAAAGCTCAGTAACCGCATCCCTTTTCAACTCGTTTATTAAGTTAACAAATCCTTTTTTGTAATCAGTGGTAAAATCTATATGTTGTAACCTTTGCAGCCGGAATGGCGTTTTACTGTCATGGAAAATAATAGGAATTACTCTCTTGTGTTGTTCCAGCGCAAAATAAACTTCATCGAGTACATTATTGGAAACTACTGATTTTTCTGATTCTATAAACAATAAGCAATCGCATGTTTCTAATGCCTTTTCTATTTCAAGGTCCCATTCCGAACCGGCCCTGATATCCTGCTGATCAATCCATACGTCAAAGCCTTCCTTTTTGAGGTCGGTTGCAAGTCTCAATACAAAGTCTGAACCATCAATTCTCGAATAACTAAAGAAGATTTTTTTGAATTCATTCATTATTATATAGTTAGTTGAAATGTACAGCAAAAAAGTGAAAAATTAGAGTTCAATTTTATTTTCTCTTCATCGGCGTTAATAATTAACCTGTAAATGTATTGGTCACCCTCATTGCCCTGGCAGTGATGAATGCAATTTGAAGGACGGAGCTGGTATAGAAAGGGATGTTAGCGAAATGGATCAGAGCACGCAATTATTTCCGCAGTAATGCTTCGTATATGACTAATCAGGATTGATTTCCGGGATCACGGCGTAATTAAGTGATCAGGTAAAAGATAATTATCGTTTTATTTTTTAAGCAGCATTACATAACCGCATAGATTCTTCTTCATCTTGTTTACCTGTATTGGTTTTATCATGTGGTATTCTGTAATCTTTGGGATATAGGAGTAACTGATCACATTTCCATCCCCATCTCCCCATTGTTTCTTTTGGTAGGCAACCTGTTTTTCATCCCAGTCAAACACTCTCACTTCGTATGACCGGGATGTGATATCACCGATGAAAACAAACTGGTACCTGGTACCTTCTGTTAAGGGAACTATTACCGGTATTTCATATTCGCTTTCCATGTTCATGGAAGCTTCTTTTACCAGGGTAAAACCCTGTTTGGAAAGATCCCTTTTAATACTATCGGCCTGGTGTAAAATGAAAGCATCAGCGCAAATTGGTTGCCGGGTAAGGTTTTGAGATTTTGCCAGGTCTCCGGGAAGCAAAAGGCTGATAACCAGGGAAAAATAAAGTAAGTTTTTCATTTGTTTTCAGAGAGGTAGCCGATATTGTATTATATATTTTATGTTTAACCTATATATCCTGGCTCTTTTGCCGAATGTTTGTTATGGTATGTCGAAATTCATGCCAATTTAAAGCAGGCAAATGAAAGAAGATATAATATATTTAATATAACATCCGAATACAATCTTTATTGTGTCTTTTGAAAATAATAAGTGCCGGAACCATCAACCTACCTTATCAGGACGGCATATCCTTTGCGAACAATTTTTTGCCCGGTGAAAGTCGCTCCTTCTGCCATCCAGACATAAGTGCCCGGGTCTTGCGGGTTTCCTTTAAATGAGCCATCCCATCCCCGCCCTTTTTGAGTGGTATAAAAAAGTAAGGTTCCCCAACGGTTGAATACCCTGAAATAATTCAGCGATCGCATACCAAGTAAAATGGGCTTTAATATATCATTGTTATTATCGTTATTGGGCGAAAAAGCGGTGGGTACATAAAAACTTGGAGGCACTTTATAGAGCTTAATATGGATGCTATCCCTGTTTTGGCAACTGCCGGCACTGGTTACCAATAATTGATAGGTGATATTATCTTCGGGCAAAGCGATAGGATTGGGGATGTTTGGATTACTTAACCATGTAGAAGGTTGCCATAAATAGGTATCGCCGCCGGTACCATTTAAATACAATGGTTCACCAGAGACAACAGTGGTATCAGCTGGCCCGGCATTGGCTAGTACCAGGGGAACCACATTTACGATAACTGTATCAAAGGCAGGTTTAGGACAACCCGTTATATCCCGGACCGCAACAATATATTGAGTAGTGACAGTGGGGTTGATCGCTATAGGATCAACAATATTGGTAACAGATAAAAAAGTTGCCGGTGTCCATTGATAAAATATTCCCCCACTGGCTTTTAACGGTGCTGAAAAGCCAAAGCAAACGGTGGTATCATTACCTGCATTTGCCGGTGGATAGGGTAAGGTTCTTATTGTAACATCGGATGAGGCCCGGCATTTGCCGATATTGCCTACTACATGATAAGTAGTAACCGCATCCGGCGGGTTTGCAAATGGGTGTTTTGCTGTGTCATTATTCAGATATGCAGAAGGCGTCCAGACATAATGCAAAGCATCGCTTGTGGTGTTAAGCAGTAGACCGTCTGTTCTGCAAATGGTGGTATCATTACCAGCATCAATGGTTACTGCCAGTTTTACATCTACAAAAACAGAATCCTTTATGGTACAACCTGAACCATCTGAATAAGTGACAAAATATTTTGTAGGCTTATCCGGACTTACCAGTGGGTTCGGGCCCGTTAAACTACTGATATTATAATTGGGACTCCAGGCAAAACTACCACTATTGGTAGTCTTTAGTTGCAGGGTATCTGTAAAGCAGATCAGTGTGTCGCGTGGTATCAAATTAAATGCGGGGCTGTTACCAATTGTAACGGTATTATTTATTGAATCGATACAACCAAACGTGCTACCCACAATTAGCTGCACATTGAAGGTACCCGCATCAGGATAAATAAAAGTGGGATTCTTTAAAATACTGGTGTCATTAGTGGCGTTCGGGTCACCAAAATTCCAGCGCCAGCCGGTTGGAACACCATACTTCGCTTTTGTGGTATCAATGAATTGGACAGGAATTCCTCTGCATAAGGGTGTATCGACTCTAAAGCCCGGAAAGAACCCCGGGAAGACTTTTACCGGAATCGACGTAGAATCTGCACATATGCCCCCGATAGACACAATCAATTTTACTGAATATACGCCAGTATCGCTGTATGAATGATTAGGCGTAGCTGAAGTTGAAGTATTTAAGCCTCCTGAACCTGCGTCACCAAAATTCCACAAATATTCAGTACCGGAAGGATTACCAGGTGCATCGTTTTTAAAATTAAGGCTAAAGCCGTCACAGCTGGTTGCAATTGGATTGAGAAGCGCGGTAGTGGCAGAACAGTCGTTCACCCTTATATGCAATTCTTTCCTGGCTTCTCCAATGTATAATCCATTTCTGAATTCTGAGACACAAACAGTAACAGCATATTCACCCGTATTTGTTATTGGTGGTGCCACACCACTGATCAGGCCGGTGGTAGCATTAATGGTAACCGATGAGCCCAATGGTATTGAACCATTATAAGCTGAAAAATATGGAACGCTGGAATAAGGTGGCGCTTCTGCAGTTACCGGCGCGGGGCTAGATTGGCTGGCGCCGTCATATGAGGTGCAAAAAGAATAGCTAAGGGAATCACCATCTGGATCCGTAGCTGAAAAAGGGTATCTGAAAAAAAGGTTTTGACAGATAACAGCCGTATCATTGATTGGAAAAGTAGGGCTACTATTTTTATTGCCATTTGCAACTTCGGAGGAAGTTCCCGGGATTTGAATGGTATAGGTATTACCTACATTACCGGAGGTAACTATGTTATCCATATTTTCAATACGGCAACAGCGCTGGAAACTAATGGTGTATCCTCCTGTGGAAACCGGTAGCTCGTAACTACTCAATTCATACACGACAATTTTGTAATAGCAGACTGCCTGATTCTCGGTTATACAGGGGTCATCATATATTTTTTGTAATGTACCTTCTGATGTTTTTGCTACAGCTACATTTGCGAATGGAAATGCTGAACTGCCTTCAAATATCGTAAAATTTACGCTTGGGTCTATCTGTGGTCCGGTAGCAGAACAGTCCATATAAACAGTAAGTGATATTTTATACCTGAGTTTTGAAGTGTCGGAGATGCCCTTGCCTAAATATTCGTAAGTAAAAAAACCACCTTTTATGTGACGGGAGAAAGTGAATAAACAACACATGAATAAAAATATCGTAAGAAAAGTTTTTTTCATTATCAATCCTGTAGTTTAAAGCAGATATTAATTATAAATATAGTAAGAAACGATGTGTAAGTTGATTGGATAGCTGTTAAAACTTATTAACTAAAAAATTGAAAAGTATCTTGTTAACCTTTTCTTGTTCTTCCCACATTCCCATGTGAGCGGATTGGGCCAATATATGCACATCCGATTGCGCAGGAAGATAACATTGCCGGAGGCTGCTTTGTAATGGGATGGCACTATCATATTCGCCGATGATAAATAGTACGGGTTTTGGAAATTTTGTAAATACTGCTGTTCTGTCTGGCCTGGCTATCATGGCCTCGTAATATTGTACCAATGCACGGGAACTAAAGTTTTTCCCCTTTTCAATCAGCCCATTTATTTTTCCCGGAAATTCTTCAGCAAATGCTTTAGTGAAAAGACCCGGGATGCTTGTTTTTAAAAAAGCATCTGTTCCCTTGTCATGGATAAAATCAATTGCTTTCGCCCTTACCTGTTTTTTTTCTTCGGTGTCTGCAAATGCTGTAGAATGAAAGAGGCCAAAAGCATCCAGGTATTGAGGGTATTTTTCTGCGAAGGCCAGGGTGATGTAACCACCCATACTGTGGCCGATAAGAGTAACCGGCCCTCTTGCTTCTCCGCGGCGGAGGTTCATAGATGAATTAACGCCAGTAATATTAGTCTCCACGGCGTCCACTGGTCCTGGCTCATGAAATTCAGCATCAAGGATCAGTTTTATTACTTCGGCGTAGGTTTCAATATTGGCATCTGCGATCAATTCAGACCGGCCACTGCCCGGGATGTCGGGGATAATTATCCGAAAATGATCCTTTAGAAAACCAGCCTGGTTATTCCAGATATCGCCATCTTCGGCAAAACCATGTATTAATACAATAGTTTTTCCTTCACCCATGGTACGATAGAATATACCTGAATTTTGATATTTGATTATTTTTTCTGTCACCAGTTATACGAATTTACAGTAATTATATATAAGTAAGGTCGCATGTCTTAAGGGGTTACCAGGTTTTATAAGGGGTGATACAGGAAATTACCAGCTCATAGAAGGTTGGCATTTCCTGGTGAAATCCGGTTATGCCTGTACGTAAGATTGTGTGGTAATATATTTGCCGGCGCTTCTGATGATCAGTAACAATACAATAGGAATCAAAGCATTGTTCATTTGTTGTGGTAAAAAACTCCAGCTCAGTAAAACTATAATCAAAGCTGCTGAGCTGAATCCAAAGTATTTCCCGGCCCATTTTTTTTTGCTGTTTACATAGAAAGAAGCTATGATATGGGAAGGCCATGCCCACAATAGATTATAATTGTTTTTAGTCATGGAATGATCGGTGCCGATCCACATAAAAATTATCACAATGCCCAGCGCTCCGGTTAAAAAAAAGAAGATTCCGTCAAAGCCCTGCATAAATATTATTGCCCGATTATTTTTGGAAAAACCTAGCAATACGATCACAACCAAAACAAAAGTAAAAACAACCATTGGCGTCAAAATGGATCCTCTTCCTTTTTCCTGGTCGATAAGATAAAGGTTGACGGATGATAATACCAATTGATTATTTTGATTACTGCTGTCTAGCGAATTCATTAGATTATCCGGGAGAAACTGTGATTGAGTCGTGGTCATTACTGCGTCGGTAGGCGAACCCAATAGAATATCGATTCCCAGTTTACTCCAGTATTTTTCGCCTTTGTCCAGGTATTGATGTATTGCCTGGCGAAACCGGGTTCCTTCCGGCATTACGGGTTTAAAACCCGGATGATCTTTTTTATATTTCACCAGGATGTCCCTGGTCCTGGTTGTGCAGTTATCTAAAAAAAAATCGTATTTGTAAAATTTGTTTTCTTCTTTTGAATTTTCATATAGTGCCTCCATCAGGGCTATTTTTTCTGACGCGTCCATATTCAGCACCTGTTCTGTAATGCCGCGGTTATCAGCCTGGTATTCCTCTTTGAAATGCAGGAAAGAATCCACAGATAAATAATATAACAGCTTGCCCCGGATAAATTTTGTATAAAAGCCAGGATCTTCAAAATTGAAAGTGCCGTAATTGAAAACATAGTCTGTCATACTGCTGCTATCTGTAACCCTGATGGCTGTATGACCAAATGTTGAGTATAATTCTTCACCAGGCGTGCAGGTAAGGAGAGAAATCCTTACATGTGATGAATCCTGGGCAAATGTGAAAATGTGAAAATTTGAAATGGTGAAAACCAGGAGTAGCCGGAAGAATATTTTATTGAATGTGAAAATGGGAAATGCAAATGTGCAAATGTGCAAATGTGAAAATGTGAAAATTGAACATACAAATGCCGCGAATGAATGAATCGTTTTTTTCATGATGTTTTTTTAGCCACTAATACACGAATGTACCCGAATGCTTGCTTTCAGTCAGGGATGGCATCTTTTCAAATGAATTTCCCCGGATCCCGTTCAATCTGAAATTAACGGCTATAATTAGGCGCTTCTTTTGTAATGGCAATATCATGCGCATGGCTCTCTCTCATGCCTGCGTTGGTGATCTTTACAAAAGTTGCATTTTGCAATGCCCTGATATTGCTGGCACCGCAATAGCCCATACCCGCTCTTAAGCCTCCCGTGTATTGATGGACCACCTCTTTTAAGGGTCCTTTGAAAGCAACCCTGCCTTCAATGCCTTCGGGCACAAATTTCTTTATGTCGGCTTCCACATCCTGGAAATACCGGTCACTGCTACCCTGGGCCATTGCTCCCAGGGAACCCATACCCCTGTATTGCTTAAAGCGCCGGCCTTCGTAAATGATGGTTTCGCCCGGGCTTTCTTCCGTGCCTGCAAACACGTTACCCATCATTACACAACTTGCGCCTGCAGCGAGGGCTTTTACCAAATCTCCCGTATAGCGGATACCACCGTCGCTGATGATGCCAACATTTTTATTTTTTAATGCCGCGGCTGCTTCCATTACGGCCGTGATCTGCGGAACACCGGTGCCTGCGACAATCCTGGTGGTGCAAATAGATCCTGGTCCAATTCCAACCTTTACGGCATCAGCACCTGCATTGGCGAGAGCCAATGCACCGGCTGCCGTTCCTACATTACCCGCAATTACCTGTATTCCCCTGAAAGTTTTCTTAATCTTTTTTAATGTATCGATCACGCCCCTGGTGTGGCCATGCGCGCTATCGAGGCATATAACATCTACGCCCGTATGATGTAATGCCGCGACCCTGTCAAGTGTATCAATTGTAATACCAACACCCGCGCCAACGAGCAACCGGCCGAATGAATCTTTTATGGCATGGGGGTGAGATTTTAATTTCAGGATGTCACTGAAAGTAACGAGGCCGATTAATTTGCCAGACTTATTTACTACCGGTAATTTTTCAATTTTATTTTTTTTGAAGATTAGCTCGGCCTTTTTCAGATCGGTGCCTTCGGGTGCAGTGATGAGGTTATCCTTTGTCATCACTGTGCTGACTTTTTCTTTAAAGTTGGTTTCCAGGCGTATGTCCCTGTTAGTTAAAATACCCACTAATTTATAGGCAGCATCTACAATTGGAATGCCGCCAATTTTATTTTCCCTCATCATCCGAATGGCCTCACCGATCGTCGCATCCGGGCTAAGTGTAACCGGATCCAGTATCATGCCGCTTTCACTACGTTTCACTTTTCTTACCTGGTCAGACTGTTGTTCAACGCTCATATTTTTGTGTAAAATACCCAGTCCACCCTCTCTTGCCAGTGCAATGGCCAGGGCAGCTTCCGTAACAGTATCCATTGCAGCGCTCAGCATGGGCACATGCAAAGTGATCATCTTGGTAAGCTTTGTACTGATATCTACCTCACGCGGTAACACCTGGGAATAGGCAGGCATAAGTAATACATCGTCAAATGTTAAGCCTTCACCGAAAAATTTGTTTGATTTTTGTTTAGCGGGGGAGTTAATTATTGTTGCCATAGGCAAAGGTAAATGAAAAAAATTAAAACCCCTTGCCCCCGAAGCGGGGTCTTAGAAATAGCCAGGTCAGCTTTGGGAATTCAGGGGCTGAGCATATAAAGTTTACCAGGTAAACTAGTAACCAATCCCTGCATCTCGAGCATTAATAAAGCGGCTGCCATCGCACTGCTGCTTAAACCCGACTTAAAATATAGCTGATCAATCTGAATACGTTCCTGGCTTTGAAGTAAGCCGATAACAATTTTTTCATCCGGGCTCAGTTCAATGAATAACTCTCTTTGTTTTTTGGGCTGGATCTTTTTATTTTCTACCCAATTCATCATTTCAAGCAGGTCTGCCGAGCAGTTAATCAGGGAGGCCTTATTATTTTTCACCAGGTAATTGCAACCTTCGCTTTTGATATCGCTGGTGCGACCCGGTATGGCAAATACATCCTTATTATAACTGTTGGCCAGTTCTGCCGTGATCAGCGAACCACCTTTTTTACCGGATTCAACTACCACTAATGCGTCACACATTCCAGCCACGATCCTGTTGCGTTTAGGAAAGTTTTGTTTGTCTGGAATGGTATTGCTTATAAATTCGGTGAGCAATCCGCCCTGCTCTACCATTTGTTTTGCAAGCGTTTTATTCTGCGGCGGATATATTCTATCCAGCCCGTGAGCAAGCACCCCGACAGTTTGCAGGTTATTTTTTAACGAGGCTCTGTGTGCAATGGTGTCAATGCCGAAAGCTAATCCACTCACTACTAAAATATTTGACTGCTTTAATTCCTCTACCAGCTTTTCGCAGGCTGTTTTGCCGTAATCAGAATTATTTCTGGTGCCCACAATCGAAATTACCCGGGAACAGTTCAGGTCTGCATTGCCCCGGTAGTAGAGTAATGCCGGGCTATCATAACAATTTAATAGCCGCTGCGGATAATTTTTATCCGTGATGAAGAGGGGAATGATCCTGTACTGCTCAATGAATTTTATTTCGGCTTCACAGCTTTGGAAATCAGTAAATGCCTTGATGCTGCCGGCTCTGATGGTACCAATACCTTCCAGGTGATCCAGGTCTCTCTTTTTCGCCTTAAAGATCGATTGGGCATCACCATACAAGTTTATTAATGCTTTGGCATGAACATCGCCGATATTGGGTACGAGCGTCAGGGCTATTTGGTATAACAGATCGTTTGTCATCGGGCAGACAGTACATTTTTATCAAATATAATAAAATTCGGCATCCTGTCCCTCCCAAAAAAAATCGAGACAAACTCCTAAGAGAAGGGGGCAAAACAGAGTCGTAGAATGGCTCCCCGCCGCGCTTGGGATAGGGGCAAACTACTCTTTATGGGGTGGGGGCAAAACCCGTCATTAAGGGCCGGTGCCATTACTGATCACGCTCAGTTCCGTCCTGCGGTTCAATGATCTACCCTGTTCCGTTGAATTATCAGCTATTGGTTTGGTGGCTCCGAGCCCTTTCGATTGTAAACGGTCTTTTGCAATCTGCCTGCTGGCTAATAAATATCGTATTACTGACAATGCTCTTCCGTTGGAAAGCAATAAATTATCCTCGGGTTTTCCGACTATATCGGTGTGTCCGCTGATTAATATTTTAAGCCGGGGATTATCACTCATTAACTGAATTACTTTATCCAGTTCCACAATTGACTCCGGTTTTAATTCAGTTTTTTTGCTGTCAAAGAAAATGTTTTTCAGAACGATCGCTGCCCCTGCTTCAATTGGTTGCAAAGGAATGTTGGCAGTAAAAACAGAATCGATGGTACGGTCATTTAAATTATAATTCTCAGAAAAAAACAAATACCCCTTCCTGGTTACATTAAAGGCATATTCTTTTCCGACCGGCAGGGTAGTTAGATAATTCCCTTCTTCATCCGTTTGAACTTTACTGATCAATTGACGGCTATTAATGTCCGTTAGTTCAACTGAGGAAGGCAAACCGGCTTTTGTTTTAGCATCATGTACCTGCCCCTTTACCCACAATGTTTTAGGCGGTTGTATATCTTCCCTTAGTTGAAAGCTATACAGATCCAGGCCTCCCTTACTATCGCTTTTGTCGCTGGCATAATAAGCTGTTTTACCATCGGCAGCCACAATCAGTGATCCTTCTTCATCGATGGTATTGACCGGGTAGCCCAGGTTTTCCGCTTCACTCCAGGTACTGTCGTTTATTTTTTTTGAAAAGAACAGATCTGTCAGTCCGTAGCCTTTATGTCCATTACTGTTAAAAAACAAGGTTTGATTATCGGCATACATGAAAGAACAACTTTCATCCCCACTGGTATTTATTTCGGGGCCAAGATTTTCGGGCCTGCCCCATATGCCGCCGGCTGTGCGGTGTGTTACCCAGATATCTTTTCCGCCATAACCGCCGGGTTGGTTGCTGCTAAAATAGATATCCCGTTTATCGGGAGAAAAGGAAGGAGAGGATTCCCAATAATCCGTATTTACCAAAGGGCCCAGGTTTTCGGCTTCGCTCCATCCCTGTTTTGTCTTGTAGGAAATATAGAGATCGCAGCTACCATGTCCTTCGGGATAATTGCATCCTGTAAAAATGATCCATTCTCCATCCTGCGAAATATTTTGAGCGCCCTCGTTTAAATTCGTATTTACTTTGCCACCCAGGGGTTGGGCATTGTTCCATTGTCCGCCTGTTAAATCAGTTTCATAAAAATCTTCATCACCTGCAACACGCCTGGTGAAGATGAGGTGTTCCCCATCGATGGTTAGTGACGGATAATATTCCAATGCGGCTGAATTAACGCTATCTCCTAAATTTTTCGGGGCAAAGACATAATTATTTACAGGGTGTTTTTTTTCGTACTCAAGCGCAAATTCGTATACGCCTTTACGATAGTTGCCGGCACGGATGCTTTGTGAATTCAACCTGTCGTATAGCAAAAAACGGTTGATCGCATCCAGGGCTCTTTGAAACTGGCCCAGCCCGGCCAGAGAAATAGAATAAGGAAGAAGATAGGTCATTGAGTAAACAGAATCCAGTTCGAACCCTTTTTCAAAATCAGTTACCGAGGAATCATATTTTTTGAGGTTGGCATATATACCCGCCCTTGATAAAAAAGCATCTACAAACCTTGGTTCTAATGCTATCGCTTTTTTTATTTTGGCGATAGCATCTTCATATTTTTGATCCTCAGCATCCTCGTAGGCCCGTGCATATATATCACCAGCCTTTTGATCTACTTTCCCCGGATCATACCACTGTGCGGCGCAGCAGCTGGAAACAGCGAGGGTAAAGAGTGTTATGATGGATCGGATCATTTTAGGAATTAAAAATTAAGAAAATAAGCAATAAGCAATAGGCATTGGGCAAATGGCAATATGCAATATGCAATATGCAATGGACAAACCGCACCTATCAACTATCAACCTTCAACCTTCAACGTTCAACTTTGTACCATCAAACCTCTAAGGCACATTAATATACTTATGTATCTGCAATGAAAGTTCCCATTGCGGATGTTGTTTGATGTATTCTATTATCAGCGGCGTTATGATCGGGGCTTTATCCCATTCCGGCTGTAAATACAATTTGCATTGCGGCGAAACCATTGCGGCATATTGTTCTGCCCATATAAAATCCGATTGGTTAAATACCACTACTTTTAATTCATTCGCGAAAGGAATGATTTCGGGGAGTGGAGCTTTGAATTTTTTGGGAGATAAGCAGATCCAATCCCAGGTGCCACTTAATGGATATGCGCCCGATGTTTCGATATTTGTTTCAAATCCATTTTCTCTCAGTGCAGCAGTTAATCCGGTAAGGTCATGCATCAATGGTTCTCCCCCTGTTATTACCACTAATCCCCCCATTCTATCCCGGTGCAAATCCGCTGAGTTTTGTAATACCGGGGATACTATTTCTTCAACAGAAATTTTGGGATGAGCAGCGGCATCCCAACTGTCCTTAACGTCACACCACACACAGCCTACATCACAGCCACCAAGGCGAATGAAATAGGCGGCCCGCCCCTGGTGGTATCCTTCACCCTGTAAAGTGTAAAAATGTTCCATTACGGGAAGGAGTGGGGTTGTCATTGTAGTTGATGGTTGAAGGTTAATGGTTGAAAGTTGATGGTTGCCAATTGCCAATTGCACATTGCCATTTGCTTATTGCCCATTCACGATTCTTTATTTTTCAAAATACACGCATTGTAGGTATTCGTCATCAATGCAGCAATCGTCATCAGGCCAACACCACCCGGAACGGGCGTTATAAAACTGCACTTAGGCGCTACATTTATAAAATCCACATCGCCTTTAATGGCAAATCCACTTTTCTTTGTCGCGTCAGCCACTCTTGTAATTCCTACATCCACCACTACCGCATTTTCTTTCACCATATCTGCAGTTAAAAATCCAGGCTTCCCCAACGCGGCAACAATAATATCGCCCTGCAAACAAATCTCTTTCAAATTCTGTGTGTGGCTATGGCAAACGGTAACCGTGCAGTTACCGGGATATCCATTTCTGCTCAGCAAAATACTGATGGGCCTTCCCACTATATTGCTTCGCCCGATAACAACGGCATGCTTACCCTTCGTTTCTACCTGGTAATGCTCCAGCATCATTAAGATACCGTAGGGAGTTGCAGGAATAAATGTTGGCAGCCCCTGTACCATTTTACCCACACTCATGGGGTGAAATCCATCCACATCTTTATCCGGGCGAATGAGGTTGATGATCTTTTCTTCGCTGATTTGTTTTGGCAGGGGTAATTGTACCAGTATTCCGTCTACGCTATCATCCTCATTTAATTTTTCAATCGCTTCAAGGAGGCGGGATTCGGCTATCGTGGCATCGAGCCGAAGGAGTGTGCTGGTGAAACCAATTTCCTCACAACTTTTTACTTTGCTGGCCACATATGTTTCACTGGCACCATCGGATCCTATTAAAACTGCTGCCAGGTGTGGCGTTTTTTTACCTGTTGATTTTAACCAGGCTGTCTTCTCTTTTATGTTTTCTTTTACAGCCTGCGATACAATTTTGCCATCTAAAATTTGCATTTGGCAAAAATAGCAAGAATTGTCTGTAAATTTTTGCCCATGAGCAGTATAATACCAGCGGTCTTTTATCATTGAATGCGAAAATGGTGTTAAAAAGACGAATTTTTATTATATTGGTTACGATTTCAACCGTCACCCTTTGAGAAAATATTTACATACGGCATTCGCTATTTCATTTTTTTTAATGAACCAGGGAGTTTCCCAATCATTGCGTCAGCCCATTTCCGCTGTTTACCTTGGGCTGGGGGCTTACAGCACCAAACACTCAGATGTATTTTCTTTTGTAAATAACCAGGCAGCGCTTGCACAAACAAAAAATACCGCGGCAGGCGTATATGGCGAAAGAAGATTTTTGCTCGCAGCTACAAGTTTGTATACTGCTGCCTTTGCGGTTCCTTCTAAAATGGGCAGTTTCGGCGTTAATCTAAAATACGAAGGGTTTAAAAATTTTAATGAGAGTCAAATTGGATTGGCTTATGCACGTAGCCTGGGTTCAAAATTGGATATTGGTGTACAATTTAATTATTACGGTTACCGTGTGCCTTCCTATATCAATGCAAATACCATCAATTTTGAAATAGGTGCGATGGTTCATTTGACAGACCAGTTAAATGCGGGTTTCCATGTGTACAACCCCGTGGGTGGCAAATTTACCAAAACAGATGAGAAATTAACTGCAGCCTATAAGATGGGCGTAGGTTATGATGCGTCCGAGTTTTTTTTTGTAAGTGCCGAAGTGGCGAAAGAAGAAGATTTTCCGGTAAATGTAAATGCCGGAATACAATACCAGTTTATGAAGCAGTTTTTTGCGAGGGCTGGTATCTCATCTTCAACTTCAGCCGTTTATGGAGGTGTTGGCATTAGCTGGAGCAATTTTCGTTTAGACATCAGTGGCAGTTATCATCCTCAATTGGGTTGGTCTCCGGGATTATTGCTGATTATCGCCCCCAACACCGCTAACTAGCGGAAGTTATCCGTTGTCCCTGATTCGAATCAGGAACCCCAGGGCGAGGATGAATAGTCAGATAATTCAGAACCGCACCGAATCGGGGCAGGGATTGAATAATTCCAAAGTAAAATTCTCATTTAATTCAGGAATGAATATTACTAAAGAAATATTTCTAAATATTACTTTATTGCTGAAAACGGTTTACAAAGCCGTTGCGAATTGCCTATTGCCCATTGCGCATTTCCTACCGCCCGTTGCCCATTTCCCATTGCCTATTACTTATTGCCTGTTGCCGTTTGCCTTTTGGCTTCTATCGTTCGCCACCCATGCCCAATCGCCGGAAACACCTCCAAATATTGCAGAACAACAGTTAGAGGCGATAACCGAAAATAATGAGGATAATGAAACGGAAGACGATTCTTTTTTACAGACCTTGCGGCAGTTTTTAAGAAACCCGGTCAACCTTAATGAAGCTGACCAGGCAACCCTGGAAGAACTAGCGTTGTTTTCTCCTTTACAGATCAGGAACATAATCAGCTATAGAACAGTTTTTGGAAATTTTATCAGCATTTATGAATTGCAGGCGGTACCCGGGCTAGGCCTGTCATTGATTGAGAGGTTACGGCCTTACATAACTGTGACTACCCCTCAAAATGTTGTCACTTCAATTGGGAAGCGTCTAAAGGGGGGCACGCACGCTATCCTTACGCGGGTAACGCAGGTGCTTGAAGAACAAAAAGGATTTAAGCCTGAACCGGCCACCGCCAACAAACCTTACCCTGGTTCAGGACAAAGATTATTTGCCAGGTATGAATACCAGTTTAAGAATTTGTTGCGATATGGTATTGTTGGTGAAAAAGACGCCGGGGAACAATTTTTCAAAGGCGCGCAAAAGAACGGATTTGATTTTTATTCAGCCCACCTTTTTGCAAGAAATACCGGGATCATCAAATCGCTGGCGCTGGGTGATTTTACCGTCAACCTGGGACAAGGCCTAACACAATGGCAGAGTCTTGCAATTAAAAAAAGCGCTGATGTTACCAATATCAAACGTCAACTTGCAGTATTGCGCCCATATAATTCTGCAGGCGAAATTAACTTTCATCGCGGGATAGGAATAACGGTAGCTAAAAACAATTTTGAAGCTACCGCTTTTGCATCCTATAAAAAGGTAGATGCAAATTTTGTAGTGGATAGTTTAAATAATGAGGATTTTATTTCTTCCTTTCAAACATCCGGACTGCACCGGACCAAAACTGAAATTGCGGATAAGGGAGTGCAACGTCAATTTACTGTTGGTGGAAGTGTATCTTATAATTCCAACCGGTTTCATTTTGGGATTAACGGGGTGAAGTATCAATTTAAACTGCCTGTGAATAAGGCAACCGATCCTTATAATATTTATGCCATTTCCGGGAAAAGTTTTGGCAACTATAGCGCAGATTATAGTTATTCTTATAAGAATCTTCATTTTTTTGGCGAAGCTGCGGTTACCAATAGTCTTGACAAAGCGTTTGTAAACGGGTTGATCGTAAGTGCAGATTCGAAAATCGATATGAGTTTGTTATACAGGAATATATCAAAGAGTTACCAGTCTTTATATTCCAACGCATTTACAGCAGGCACATTTCCCAACAATGAAGAGGGTGTTTATGCCGGCATCAGCGTAAGGCCCAATGCTTATTGGCGCATTGACGCATACGCGGATTTTTATAAATTCCCATGGCTGAAATATCTTGTAGACGCGCCTTCTGCCGGCACGGATTATATGTTGCAGGCATTCTGCAAGCCAAATAAGCAGGTAGATATGTACCTTCGATACCGTGCTGAGTCCAAATCAAAAAATTACAATCCAAATGGGCTGATACTTTCACCCGTGGTGACAAAACCCAGGAAAAATGTACGTTCACAGGTCAATTTCAAACTTAATAGCGCATTTACCTTACGCAACAGGGTAGAAATGGTATGGTTTGATAAAAAGGGAGCCGCCGCCCAAAACGGGTTTTTAACCTATATTGATTTTATCATCAAGCCAATGATGAAAAGATATTCCGGCAGTTTCAGGTTACAATATTTTGAAACGGAGGGGTACGAAAGTCGGCTTTATGCCTATGAAAATGATGTATTATATAGTTTTTCCATACCTGTTTTCTATGATAAAGGCTACCGTTATTACCTTAATCTCAACTATGAAGTAAGTAAAAAATTAACTGTTTGGCTAAGGTGGGCTCAAACAGAATATAAAGGAAAAACCGTAATTGGATCCGGCCTTGATGAGATAACCGGAAAAAAGAGAACTGAAGTAAAAATGCAGCTTCAATACCTGTTTTAATTGATAATTAAATAATTGATAATTGATAATTGATAATTGATAATTTGGCGGTGATCATCACTCATCACTCATTTCTCATCACTCATCATTTAACTTTATCTTTGTGGCAAACAAATAATGAATATGAACAGTCTGCCTGAACAACCCAGCCAACTAAACATTGAAATTTCAGAAGAAGTTTCTGAAGGTGAGTATGCAAACCTCGCGATTATTACACATAGCCACGCTGAATTTGTAATTGATTTTGTAAATGTGATGCCCGGAACCCCAAAAAGTAAGGTAAAAAGCAGGATCATACTTACGCCATTTCATGCCAAGCGCTTTATGAAGGCAATGATTGAAAATGTAAAGAAATTTGAGGCAGCCAATGGTAATATACAGGATATGGAGCAAATTGAAATCCCTTTTACTTTTGGAGGGCCTACTGCTCAGGCCTGATGCACCTTATACTGATGTGAAGTAATTGGAGTTCAATGATTTTAAGTTAATGCCCGGCTCAAACAGCCTTGATTTCTTAACGGATCATATTGAAATTTTCCAGCACTTTTTATTCGAGGCCGCTTTCATATACTAATTGCGAACGTTTTACCTAATACTAACAATTCATATAGCAACTTCCCGTATTTTTTTAATAACTGAAGGCAGCTTATGTAAACTTTCGGCTTAGATTCCAAAATTTTAATACTATATCCGGCAACTTCATTGCTTTTCCGGGAAATTTTGTGAATAATACATAAAACCCGATTAGATTATCCATTTAAATCATTCCAGTTTTTGGAAATTGGCTCTTCTATTTGGAAACTGGTATAAGCGGCCATTGGACAAAATATTGATTATCAAGTAGATGTGTGGCTGGCATTAAAATAGCCCTACATGTTTCAACACTGAAATCAAACCAATGAAAACTATTTACTTTCCCGCCACCGATCTTTTACCCTTACACAGCAAGTCTAATTCTTCAAAATACTGTATTCTTTCCTTTGTATTGGTTATGTTAGCTGGAATGTTGACTTCAGTAAATGGACAAATTATCCCCCAGATCACGATTAATAAGGGAAGCAATTTGATTTTAAACGGTAATGTATCCCTGGTGGTAAATAATGCGGCTTTTCAAAACAACGGCACATTTGTAGCTGGAAACGGCACGGTAGATTTCAGCGGCAATAATGATACGGTGTTATCTCACGTTTCAGGTTATAGCGTAACAACTTTTAATAACCTGTCTGTTTCTAAATCTGCTTATGGAATAGCTTTGAAATCTGCGGTAGTTGTCAAGAATGTATTGAAAATAAATTCAGGCAATTTGTATACTGACAGCAATCTTACATTGGGATCAGATGCAAATCTTACCGCCAGAGTTGCTGTAGTTCCTTCAGGCAGCAATATCATCGGAAAAGTAAATGTAGAAAGATATCTTACCTCAAAAAGAGCCTGGAGATTAATGACAGCCCCCGTTACCAGTTCCAATACAATTTTCAATAGCTGGCAAAACAAGGGTATTTATGTTTCAGGTTCAGGAACCCTGGTTACAGGTCCTAACGCTTCAGCAGCAGGAAACGGTTTGGATTTAAGCGCAACAAATACCGTATCAATGAAAGGATGGGACTATAACAACCAGAAATTTGCCAATGTGTTGAATACCAAAACGGCTATTTCTGCCGGTAACAATGGAAGGGCCGATAATACGGGATATTTTATTTTTATAAGAGGCGATCGTGACCCTGCAAATGCGAATAATGGTAAATTCAACAGTACGACTTTAACCAGTACCGGTGCATTACAAACAGGAACGCAGACTTTCATCGCATCTTCAGGATATAACAAGTATACCCTGATAGGCAACCCGTACGCTTCACCGGTAGACTTTAATAGCTTAACTAAATCAAACCTTGTGAAACGTTTTTATGTATGGGATGCCTCTTTGAATAAATTAGGTGGCTATGTTATGCTGGATGATGTAGGTAATAATGGCATTTATGTTAATAATGTAAAGGGTAGTACACAAACCAAAGAAATACAATCAGGCCAGGCATTTTTTGTACTAACAAATAGCAATGGAACAGCTTCTATTACATTTAACGAAGCCAGCAAATCAGGAGTTAATAACAATTCAATGTTCAGGCCGCTAACACCTGGTACAACTGCAGGAATTGGAACCGGGCAAATAATCACCACCCTGAGTTTATTAGATTCCGGTAACAACACTATACTTGCAGATGGCGCAATTGCCCAGTTTGACAATATCTTTAGTGCTGAAGTAGACTTGGACGATGCAGCGAAATTCTCCAACACAAACGAAAACATCAGTATCCTGAGAAACAATTTTGCACTTGCCGCTGAAAGAAGGCCGGCAGCCGGTATTAATGATACTGTTTATTTCAAGCTTAATAACACCACACAGAGAAACTACCAGTTCGTATTTGAAGTAACTGGACTGGAACAACCTGGTATGATGGGCTTTTTGGAAGATAGCTGGCTTGGTACAAGCACAGTGATCAGCCTTTCAGGCAGTACTACGGTAAACTTCACCATTAATGGCGAAGCAGCGTCAGCAGCAGTCACCAGGTTTAAAATTGTATTCAAACAGGCAACTGCAATTTTACCGGTAATATTCAGTAGTGTAAAGGCTTATCAGAAAACAAACAATATCGCAGTAGAATGGAAGGTGGAAAACGAGTTAAATATGGTAAAATATGATGTGGAAAAATCAACAGACGGAACCTCATTCACAAAGGTAAATACAGTGAATGTAGCCGGTGGTAACAATGTTTACAATACTTATAGCTGGTTGGACGTTAATGCTGTACAGGGAAATAATCTTTACAGGATTAAATCATATGATAGAAGCGGGGAAGTAAAATTCAGTTCAATTGTGAAAGTGACCATGGGAAAAAGCAACAATACAGGTAGTTTCAGTATTTATCCTAACCCCGTAACCGGAAATGTGATCAACCTCAGGATGAATAACCAGCCGGCTGGCAAATACCAGGTTAAATTAATTAATATCAACGGCCAGTCAATTTTTGTAAAAAGTGTACAAAGTAATGGTGGCAACAGTACAGAATCGCTTATTGCAGGTTCTAAATTGCTTCCCGGTGTTTACCAGTTAGAAATTACCGGACAGGATAATAGCCGGAACATGTTGAAAGCAATTGTTGAATATTGAGTGATGAGTAATGAGTGAGTGATGAATGATCAATAATGAGTAATGAATGATGAGTAATGATAAATTATCCAGGCTTAAAAAAACGAATAAAATCAAATCAATTAATATGAAAACTTATTTTTTAATAATGCTGTTGATTGGTCAACTGGCATTTACAACAAAATCATTCTCGCAGAATATTGCGATCAATGGGACAGGCGTGTTGCCTGATGAAAGTGCTATGCTGGATGTAAGCAGTACCACCAAGGGATTCCTTACACCACGTATGACAACAGCCCAGCAAAATGCCATTCTTTTACCTACATTGGGATTGTTGGTATTTAATACCACAGATAATGTGTTTAAAGTAAACACAAGCAACAATCCGGCAATTCCTGCATGGACTCCACTTTTAGGCAGCGGAGGAGCCGTTTCATCAGTAAATGGTTTAACTGCCGCTGTGCAAACATTTGCAACCGGTAACACAGGAGCCGATTTTAATATTTCATCTACAGGCTTTACACACACTTTAAATATGCCAGATGCCTCTGTTACCACAAGAGGAGTAGTAACAACTGGTTTACAAACCTTTTCAGGCGCGAAAACCTGGAATCATACCGGAACTTTCCTAGCAGGCATTACTGCTATGGGCGGAACTATAAATTTAAACACAGACGCAACCGCTAACGGTGTAAATATTGGGACTTCAACAAATACCGGTGCAGTTACAATTGGAGGAACCGGCACACAAACAATAAGCATTGGAAACGGGCTCGCAGCAAAGACTGTGAACATTGGAAGTTCTGCTACAACGAGCACTACAACTATATTATCAGGCTCTGGTGGAATAATGATTAATAATGCCAATAATCAACCGACAAGTATTGGAACGGGAACTTCTACAGGTGCTGTTACAATTGGAGGTACCGGTATTCAGTCCATCAACTTAGGTACTGGCGCCACAGGTATAAAAACCATTGGTATTGGTACGGGAGCGGCAGCAAATATCATTTCAATAGGTTCTGCGACTGGCGCAGCATCACTTTCTCAAAGAGTTGGTACCGGAAATTTTAGTCTGGATGGTGCAGGGGGTTCAATATACTCAATTGGGGCTTCAACAACCTCCGGAACTATAACTATCGGAGGTACTGCTCAAACCGGCGCTATTACAATTGGCTCATCCTCAGGCCCGCAAACATTAAACCTTGGGACAGGGGGAGGTGTTTCAACAGTTATAATTGGTGATAACCTTAACGCAACTTCTGGTACAACATTAATAGGGGGCTCCACAACTATAAATGGTGCTTTTAATTATGGTCGTTCTATTAATACAGATGATAGTTATGTTGTTACGCTTAATCCGGCACCAACATCTTATACAACCGGTATGTTGATTATTTTGGATGCCAATTCCAACAATTCTGGTAGTTGTACACTGAATGTAAACAATCTCGGTATAAGAAATATACTTAAAGGAGGAAGTAATCCACCCAAGAATGCCATAAATGCAAATGGTATTTGTATTCTGATTTATGACGGAACCAGTTTTCAGCTTATAAGCCAGTAATTTATTAATCCACACTTTACTTTTTTACAAGCAACTTTGAAAACCAGGATGTGAAATAAACGAATTAAAATATTATAAATTAACTGCCCGTTCTAATACAACTGGCAGTTTCTATATGAATAAAGTAACAAACCCAACTTTTGTTATGATTCTTCCTTGTGTGATTCATTTAAACTGAATGAATTCTGTACCACATGATGGCACCCCTCAATTTCTCCTGCATCCATTTTTTTTGGCACGATTTTGTAAAACTCATCATCAGGCATTCCATCACTTATCAAAATACTTAATTATGTCTATCAATCTTATAGAGACGATCCAGGTAAACCTCCACTATCCACCGCTTCAGAAAATAGATCCCAATACACAGGAAGTAGTGACAAACGATCACAAGCCAGCTGAACATCGCTTTAGCCAGGCTGCGATACCTGCTGTATTAACGGGGCTATATGAGTATGCGACAACGGACGCAGGGGCGGAGAATATTTTAAGGGGAAATATTTCCACAAACTGGATGGCGCTGGTTTTTGATGATACTAAAAATGAAGTGATAAAAAGGATCGCATCCTATTCGACAGATTCAAATGAAGATTCGCTGAAGCAAATGAACGATATTGCCCGTGAAGCTGTACGTTTGATCAGAGAAAATATTAAGCCGGAAGGTACAATGATGGATGTTAAACGATTCATGTCGGCCCAAACGAGTACCATTTTATTGTATTTACCTGAAGCCCTGCATATGGGCGCATTATTGAAAGATTCAACCCTTGATGATAATACCAATAAAATGGAAGGCCCGGTATCCAGCCTGATGCATAAGTTAGGTTCAGCGTTTTCAAATCCG
>JBDTWP010000050.1:0-26544 GCA_040006615.1 Ferruginibacter sp. | reverse complement strand
ATTATAACAACGGATTTTAATCCGTTGATAGACTAACCATTGAATTGAGAGCCATTGGCCCGGTCGGAATTGAATTGCCACAGGCTTTAGCCTTTGGATAATGAAAAATGCAACAAACGACGGCTTTAGCCGAATTTAATTTAAGCATTTTCCCGATTGGTTTGGCTAAAGCCAAAAACGAATAAATTTGTTCCTCCAGCTAAAGCTGGAGGCAATTTATGAAACCACTTGCAGCAAAATGGGTGTATACTACTTTGTTGCAGCCGCGGAGCAGGATGAATTTGGAATGCACCCTGAGAAAAATAGGTAATTCATCGTATTTTTATAATCTTTATCTTTGCATTACAAAAGATTTACTTCTTATTAAAAAATAAGATATGGAAGCAGTAAAATTGACTAACGGAAAAAAAACACAGCCGGGAATGTTAAAACGCACACTGGATATCGTAAAAGCGCAGTCTTCGGCGTTTAGCAGGGTTTTTAAATTTTCACCTGCCAAAACCCAACTTAACAAGGCTACTATTCGCAAAGCTGTACGCGAAGTTGTCAGTATGAAATAACAAAAAATCTTTACCAACCAATTTCAATGGCTTCTAAAAAAATCCTCCCCCATAAGGATCATGTATTTGTAAATTGTCCTTTTGATCCGGAATATAAGCCATTATTTGATTCAATAATTTTTGCTATCCATTACACAGGATTTATTGCACGATGTGCATTGGAGGTCATTGATTCAGGTTCCACGAGACTAAATAAAATCATCAGGATCATTGAACAATGTAAGTATGGTATTCATGATATTTCCCGTATAGAGTTGAGTGCCGGAAAGAATTTACCCCGTTTTAATATGCCTTATGAATGTGGCTTATTCTGGGGCTGCCTACATTATGGAAATAAGGCTCAAAAAGGTAAGCGCATCATCGTGCTGGACAGTGAAGCAGGCAGGTACCGGGATTCGATCAGTGATATTTCGGGGCAGGACATCCAGGTTCATCATAATAGCCCCGAAATTATGATTGATAAGATCAGGGTATGGTTAAACATTGGCTCAGGAAAAACCAATATACCGGGAGGTAAAGCGATTTGGGAATATTATCAACAATTTCAAAATGATCTGCCACTAATTTTGAGTAAGGCAAAAATAACCCGGGCGGAACTTGACAAACCTGAATACTTTGCTGACTATATAGCTTTCATAGTAGAATGGTTAACTCAAAAGAAATATTAACCAGGTATATGTTGTTAAGATGTACATTTCGCGAGTCATAGATCAGTATACTTATGAAATACAATAATAAAATGTGAAGGGTGGGAGCAAAATACTGGCTGCTCTTTTATGGGGCGGGGTTTCACGCGAAGAGTCCTATATTTAAAGAGTGCATTGAACCCCCCCGGACGTCCGCAAAATAACAGTTAAATCATTAATAGGTAGCCGGTCCGTTTACACGTGCGCCATAGGTTGCATTCCAGGTAATTGTACCATGTTGAAAGCGTTGTGTACGGTTTCTTCCATCCTGGTATTCGGCCGCAACAGGATAACCCAGGTTGCTACCGGCCCCTCCGATAGATTGATATTTTTCCCCTATTGCACCATACACTTCTACTGCGTTTGTTTGCGGAGACCAGTAAATGGAGGAAGCGGCCGGATGTTGCGGATTCTTAAAACTTCTGAAATGCATGTACTTGCCGATCCTGTCCCTGCACCAGGTGATATCTGTTACCGGGTAGCCGAAGCCATTTTCTGCCCCTGTTGCTATAAACCTGTCCCGGATAGGGCCATGTATTTCACGGGCGCCTGTCAAAGGATGCCAGTAAATATCATAGCCGGCAAATTTTTGATACCGGCCGGTTCTGTCACTTGTACTTAGCTCATTGCTGATGGGTTTACCGATATAGATACCTTTGCTTGCATTGGAAGTAAGCATTGCATTGTATTTATCACCGATTGCGCCATATACAGTGTATTGTGCCAATAAAGAGGCAGCCGGAATAAGACAGAATAGGATCGTAAAAATAGAGGCCTGTTTCATAACTAAGGGTTTAATATTTAAAGTTTGTTTATAACTGATATTGATTTGTTGTTTGTTCGCTTATTATTAGTCGTTGCGGATTAATAAAGGATAACAGAAATTTATTTATAAATAATAAACAGGAGGCAATAACTGTTGAGGTATGAGAAGGGTAGGTAATTCTTTTGATAGTAAATGGTGAACAGGATAAAATGTATCAAATAAACAGGTGCATCTTTTTCTTTGAACCAGGTTAACCAATAATTAAAATTATCTATGGTTGGTACTTCAACTATATCCAGGATCGCTTCGCAAAAGGTTTTCATCGCCTGCTTGTATAAAGGGCGCTTTATCCTGATCTGCTTCAGCTTCTGAAACCATTCAAGGGATTGTATGAAACCATTTCTATTTGAAGAATTGAACCATTCAACTGGCACCGGGTTAATCTTATAGCAGGGATCATATATTAATTGCCTTTCTGCCAATAAAACGCGCTGGCAGTATTCCATATAAGCCTTGTATGGATCCGTTTCATTGATTATAAAGCCCCGGATAAATTTATTTGCGTCACTGCAATCTTTAACAGAAAAACGGGTAGATGGCCAGAGGCATCTTATTGACAGTACCCAGGCAGTGTTTACCATGGCTTCAATGTCTTCTTTGATGGGATATATGTTGGAGCCCGGGTAATCCGGGCATTTTTGTCTTGTATTCATATAGTATAATTTTTAGAATACAAATATGTGGGGGCTGAAAATGGTGGTTTCCCGATTGGGCACAAACGGGAGTGAATGGGAGTGATTTTACCTGAATTGGCGCTATTTTTTGTTATCTCCTCTGCGGTTTTTTGAGTTTTTGGGGAATAAATTTGCAGATGTTGGATAAATAAAATGTTACTTGGGGGTAGTTCGATTCGGGAATATCACCAAGAGTATTGTATAATCCTGCATGGGGCATAGGGTCAACCTTAATGGAATGAAAAAAGAGATTTAGTATTTATATAGATATCAATAGGTTTCAAATTAGAGGTAGTAATAAAGGGACCGACGGGAGTCTAGCACAAGATTGGATCACGCACGAGGTTTAAACGATCTTATATTTCTTCCAAATAATATCACTTTGTTTAAGTGTTACGTCAGTAATGATTTTAAAATCAATTTTGTCTTCTGCAATTGTAACAAGCTTAATGTAACCATCAGGGCATTCCAAATAACACTGCATTGAAGGTAAATCCTTACTATTTATCATAAAAGGAACACTTAAATCAAGTTAGATTTTACGTAACATCATTACAGCTTGATATCCGGATTTTTGTAATTGATTTATATTCATAGTAATTGCAAAGATGATTAATAGTTCAAGTTTCAAAATACACAAAATAATAAAAAAGAATTTACAGAATTAGTTAATTAATAAGTAGCTGCTTGTTTTTAATTGAGCATTGAGCAAACATTTATACCGGAAACAAATTTATAGTGTTTTGCAGTAAAAAACCCGACTGAACAAAAGCTGAAATCATACAGAGTCAAAAGAAGGGATCATGGGATTTATCGAATATGTATTATAGTTCATTTAAGAGTATGAAAGCACCGAACATGAGCCAGGAGCTAGAGCAAATCAAAGTAGGCCAAAGAGTTGAAAGATGAAACCTCACATATAAGAAACTTTTAACTTAAATCAACTCATTATTGTAACTTAAAATACCATACAAACCCTAATGCTATGCATTTAAAAATTTTGAAAGGTATGAGCAAAATATTGATACCTCATTTATCCGTGAGTGTTTCAAAGATAGTGTTCTCAAAACTTTAGTAAATGAAATAAAAATGCTGCAAGGACACATAATATAAAAATAATTGGACATGACCCTTAAAGTCCGTTGACTTATAAGCCACAATAGTTGACCTTGCCAAAATGGATATTAAGCTGAAAATAGGCCAACGCATACGTGAGCTTCGTAAAGAACTAGAAATCTCCCAAGAAGCTCTTGCATATAAAGCAGAAGTAGATAGAACGTATGTTACAGATGTGGAAAATGGTCGGAGGAATGTTTCCGTCGAAATTTTAGAGCGAATCATTATTGGTTTAAATGTTACTATCTCCGAATTTTTTACCAGTAAAGAATTTAGAAAATAAAGTATTATGGATATAAACAGCACTAGAGAGTATATAAAAGTAAAAGCTGAAGAATATGGGGCTAAAATTGATCAGACAAAAGAACGTCAAGATTTTGAAAGGAGAAATATTGATAAAGAAGCCCTAAATGATGATGGTGCATTTTTTGGTTTTATACATTCAGAAGAAGACCCCTCTGGACCATACCACGATTTTTCATTTGTTATTTTCCCAAGTAATCCGGATGATTTAATGTCTGATGGCAGCCAAAAACCTTGGCTCATTAGTTTGGTAATTGGCTCACAGGGTTTCAAGAATGATTATGAATTAGCAAGTTATCCTGGTCTCAGAAGATTATTTTCAAAACTCGTTGATGAAAAAGGGTACTGTAAATCTGACTTTTCTGATATTGAAACCAATTTACCTAAATCTATAACTGGGCTTGAAAAACTCCAACATCTTAAAAGAACAATCGGAAAGTATTCAAAAGTTTTATCCGTTTGCCAAATCGTAGATAACCCTGGAAGTGAAGGTGGGAAAAAAACAATAGCTGCGTTTTTGGCTGGCTACGCAAAGCTTAGAGACTGGCCTTCTAATAAAGACCAAAGAAAGGCAATTTCGGAAGCACTTGAACCATTCATTATAAAGGAAGATGTAAACGAAGAAGACAAAATAAAAAACCTATTATTTGAAAGAAGATTTGTTGTACTTCAAGGCCCTCCAGGGTCAGGAAAGACAAGAACAGCTAAAATGGTCGCGGAAAAAATTAAAGCCATAACTTTTTTTACCCAATTTCACGCCGAAACAAGTTTTTCAGATTTTATTTACGGCATTAGGCCTGACGTGGAGAACAAACAACTAAGCTATATTGAAAACCTAGGTAGCTTTACAGTAGCCTTAAAATACGCCATTGAACATCCTTATGATAAAACTATTTTGATAGTTGATGAAATTAATAGAGCAAATTTATCAAACGTTTTGGGGCCAATTTTTTATCTATTTGAACACAAAATGGATAAATCAAATGTTGAGATTGAAATTTATTTGGGCTTCAAAGTGAAACAACTTCCTGAAAATTTCTATGTAATCGCAACAATGAATACAGCAGACAGGAGTTTAGCAGTTGTTGATTTTGCTTTAAGGAGAAGATTTGCTTGGTATACTCTGAGGCCAATGACAATTAATTCTAATCAATTTTATAAAGAGGATTTTATTAGGATTCGAGAAATCTTTGACTGGTATGCAAGTAGTGATGAAATATCATTACAACCCGGACAAGGCTATTTTATTGCATCCTCAGATGAAGAGATGAAAAATAGAATTAAATATGAAATATTCCCACTAATCAAAGAATACTTACAAGAAGGATTTTTGAAAATTGCTAAAGAAGAATTTAATAAATATTTTTTTGATAGAGTTAAACTTTCGCTATTCGAATGATAAAAATTAAAACTACGAATGTCTTTGCAGAAATCCCTTGTTTGACAGAGAAATCATCCTTATTAAGTGGAATTGTTTTGCAAAAGAAATGGTTTAGGTCCGCTGAAAAAAGAAATATTGGACAATATCTTCAAAAGTTCATTGATTATAATTCAGCTCTTTTTAATTTTTTAGGCGTAATACCATACATTGTTGGTACCGACCAAAATACCTCTTTAACTTTTCGCTCATCAGAATTTATCGGTACTATCCCATTAAGAGCTTCAGATACCGGTAAACAAATTGGAGATTTTATTGTTAGGCCTAGATTTACTGGGCGTGACAGATTTGAAGACTACATTGAAATTCTCAATCTTTTAGGGACAGAAATAAGTCCTCAAGTAATAGATAGCTTGCCATTAGCATCTGGAAGGAATTTCAGACCGCCATTATATCTTGAAGCAATTAAATTTATTGCCACTCTAGAAAAATTAATAAAATCTACTTGGAGAAAATTTGACAATATTGAGAAGATTACTTCACAACCAATAGGTGTAGTAAACTGGAATAAATATATTAATGAAGAATTTAAAATTGAAAATCGATTAAGATTTCCACAACGAAAAAATATTTTGAGTGAGTTTCATAAAGAGTATTCTGAAATTCGTAATGTATTTGATATTTGTAAAATAGAGCTTTTGTCATCAAATACATCACAAAGAATAAAAAATTCTATAAGACCTAAGCTAGCATTTATAGAAGAAAAGCTTTATTTGCATAAACCGATTTCCACCCATTGCATAGTGATAAAATCTGCTGATAATCCAATAATAAAAAACTGTAAGGATCAAGCAAATAAAATATTAAACTACAATTTTATTGATAGTACTGGATGGCGCGTTGATTTCTCAGATGTTTTTGAAAAATTCGTTCAATACATTTTTAAAGAAGTGACAAAGGAAACTGGAGGTAGATTATTTTCAAATTTCAAATTTCATTCTCGAACATCCAGAAATTATTATTGGGAGCTGAAACATCTCGAACCAGATGCAATCTATCAGAAGGAAGAGCTTCTTGTATTCATTGATGCTAAATACAAATCAAATCTTTATAATAAATTTGATAAAAGTGAAAACCTAAGAGATGATCACAGACAAGATTTACATCAAATTTTGGCCTATTCTTCTTTCAGCAAAACCAATTTTAAATATGGCATTTTATGTTATCCATCAGATATTTTTGAATTTAAACAAACAACTTATGAAAACAGTATTAATGGCTCAATTAACACTATTATGATTTGCGGCATGCCATTAAAGAGAGACATCATTAATGTGGCAAAGAGGATATTATCGGATAAGTTAAATAATATTGAGTTATAGCACCTTCTATATAGAACTTTTTATAGGAAATATAAACTTTAATTGTGACGAGATTTCGTTTTACTTCTCTGGAGTATCCCCAAAAAATATTAAAACTAACTTGAAAAGCTGTGACCAATAAAGACTTTGAGTCACTAGTTGTCCTGAAAACCAATGCAGTAAAGGGTTTGCGTAATCAATGGAATATTTTTTGGGGAAACTCATTTTTTCAATGGGATTACATTCATAAATCATCTAAAATGCTCACTGGATAAGCATTTAATATTTTATGTATCTAAGAAGCGGGGAAACTCCCGTTACTTCTTAGAAACCTTGTAGTATTTGAAGTTGTATCTTCGTGCCAAAAGCTGCCTTGTACAAAAAATATAGTTTTAAATTTGAGCAATACAATATCCGGTTTACCTGAGAGTTTTTTATCATGTAACAGGTAACGAAAGTTCCGTGCATGCAAAAATCTACGCACCAGCATTTCCGGCTTTGTGTTTTTGCCTTTAATGCAGCTCATATTGTAACTTCTTATTTCTTTTGTGTGCACATCAGCCATGATAATAGAATGCTGTTGCAAATTTACCACCTGCGCATTGATAAACATTCCTCAAAGTGATGCCATTGAAGTGATCCAATAAATAACCCTGAGCCCTTCATCCTTCAAAACCGATATCCTGTTTTATTACAGATGACATCTTTTAAAAAGATGTCATTTGTACTGACAGGTGGCAGTATTCCCGGCTGGACAGCAAATATGTTTGCAGCCAGGCCCCATTTGAAACTTTCAGCAACCTGGCGAAGAAGTTAAATGAATGAGTAATTTTTAGTAACCGGGGAATTAATCTTTAAACAATATGCTTAACCTTAAAGCCCTCAATATCTTTCAGGTTGTCAAATTCTTTGTCACCTGTAATGACAGTCGCATTTAAATGCAATGCTAAAGCTGCTGCATGTGCATCTGCGTAAGAGAGTATATGGGTTGCTTTCAAGGCGGCGGCCTCAAAAGTCAGTTGTAAATCGGCTTCTACAATTGTAATCTGAAATTGTAATAATTTTCCACGACAGGCGTCTGCTGTTGCTTTGCCGTCCTTTCTCCAAATGGAATAATATACTTCCCCGGCATTGTAAGAACACAGGTACAATTGATGCCTGCCTTTCAAAGCGTCCACCAGGAGTTTTTCGATCTCATCCGCACCTTTTTCTCCCCTGAAAAATGCTACCAATGCAAAGGTATCCAAAACAAAAGCAGCCATTATTTTTTCCTTTTGATTTTTACTGCTCTTAGGTATGACGCCTCGGGTTCGCTTATTGAGTTTAGCTTTCTGTCTTCCATCACCCTTTCTTCTGCTTTGTACCCCGGCCACCACTCAGCCATCGGCCTTTCTCCTTTTTTCTTAGGTATCATTCCTTTAGCGCTTCGTATAAAAGCAGCATCTACCTGTTTCAGCATAATTCCTTCAGTAGTTTCTTCAAAAAATATCGTAGTACCAGGAACCAGTTTATACTTGTCCCTTAATCCCTTTGGTATTACTAATTGCCCCTTTGTTGTTAATACGCTTGATTGCATATGCCTGGTTTAAGTCTTACAAATATATTAAAGTAAGACGTGTAAAAAAAGTAAGAATTAAATATATTTAATTATGCAACACCTGAACGATATTCACGATTAAAATATTTCACATATCGTTCCTATGGAACGAAAGCCATCCTCTTTACCTATGCTACCAACATGTCATCCCTACGGGATGGAAGCACCTGTTATTACAGATGACATCTTTTTAAAAGATGTCATCTGTAATAACAGGATATAGCCGTACTTTTGCTTTTCTCTCTTAATGAAATTTCATTATGCCACGGATATTTTTAATCCTGCTCATGGGCCTGCAGGCTACTATCAGCTTCGGGCAATACAACTGGAAACAGGAAAAGGATAAGAATGGTATCAAAGTGTATTCGTCGGATGCAGAGAATTCTGTTTTCAAAGCTATAAAAGTAGAATGCAACTTCACAGGCAATTATACAAAGCTGATTTCAATTCTTACGGATTTGCCTCAATTCAGTAACTGGATCTTCCATTCTAAAAGCAACAGGTTGTTGCAAAAAAATTCCCCCCTTGATTTTATTTATCACACAGAAACTGAAATGCCCTGGCCCTTAACAAACAGGGACGCGGTGATCCATATTCGAATCGGAACAGACAGCCTTCCAAAATTCCTGGCAATCTCCGGGAGCAGCGAACCCGGTCTTTTACCCAAAACTTCCGGCAAAGTAAGGGTGGAGCATTATGCAGCTACCTGGAAGGTAACGATGCCAACGGCGCAAACAGTCCAGATTTATTACCAGCTTGAGGTTGATCCCGGTGGCAGTATTCCGGGCTGGGTAGCCAATATGTTTTCAGCCAGGGGGCCATTTGAAACTTTCAGCAACCTGGCGAGGAAGTTGAGTGAATGAGTAATTTGACATCAGCAAAACCCTCATTTCGGTAAATACCCGTATGATCTGAATGTTTACCCGTATAGCCAGATCTTCATCAGGCAACACTTTCTGTTCACGAAAAATATAGATGGTATTCATTACAGGCAGATCCATTTCAATGGTTGGCAACCCTTTGAGAACACCCTTTAATAATTTGGTAATAATAATATTATTATTAACTTTAATACCACAAAAAATATATTTTATGAAGCCTGCCTTTTTATCTTTTTGCCTTGCGATCCTTTTTATTGCTTCCGGCGGGCAAATATTTGCGCAGAATTTTGATACCGTAAAAATTAAAACCGTAAAAATAACGGAAACAATATTCATGCTGCAAGGTGAAGGCGGAAATATCGGCGTACTGTCAGGAAAGGATGGTATCGTGATGATCGATGATCAGTTTGCCCCTTTATCGGAGAAAATAAAGACAGCTTTGAAGGCAATCAATGATAAACCGGTGAGGTTTGTTATTAATACACATTTTCATGGTGACCATGTAGGGGGAAATGAAAATTTTGGCGGGGAAGGAGCTATTATAGTGGCGCAGGAAAACAGCAGGCTTCGCATGACGAGTGATCAGTTCATGGCTGCCCTCAACAACCAGCGGAAAGCGGCACCTTATGACGCATTACCCAAAGTAACTTTTACCGAGTCGGTCACGCTGCATCTGAATGGAGAAACGGTGCAGGTCTTTCATGTAAAAAATGCGCACACGGATGGTGACGCAATCATACACTTTAAAGAATCAAATGTTTTTCACGGTGGTGATGTATTTGTAAGATATGGTTTGCCTTACATTGATCAGCCTCATGGCGGTAGCATCGACGGCATGATAGACGGAGTCGGGCAGCTTTTAACCCTCGTGAATGATGATTCCAAAATTATTCCCGGTCATGGATTATTAGCGGGAAAAAAAGACCTGGTTGATTACAAAAATATGTTAGTGGTATTGCGGGACAGGATTTTAAAAGGAATTAAAGAAGGGAAGACACTTGAGCAGGTGATAGAAACAGATCCCACCAAAGAATTTATTTCCGTATTTGAGCGTAAGGAATGGATAAAAGCAGCGTATGATTCGCTGAAAAAATAGCCCGACATTTTTGGCAATGAGTTAGGAGCAATTGGCAATTGGCAATGCGCAAATTATCAATTATCAATTATCAATTATCAATTATCAATTCACCCCAGCCATTCCTGTACTCTCTCCTTACAAATTGATTGGCCGGTTCAAAATTTGTGATGCGCATATTTTCGCCGTCCCATTTGTAGGCAATATAGCGCCCGGGAGTTTCATTTCCTTCCACGCTGCCATAAACGGGATCAATCCGCTGCACCTTTTGACGCAGGTTGAAACTACGCAATAGCAGGTTTCCCATCAACACCGTTTCGGTAAGTGGCCCGGCATAGCCTGCAAATGGTGAATCAACTTCCATATTTCCATAACCTGCAATACAGGCATCCACCCATTGCCACCAATGACCATCCATTCCGCCTTCAATACGTGAATACTTTGCAGGAATATTGATGTCTTTATTTCGCGACAGCGGGAGCAGCCTGGGACTAAAACCACCCCAGCCACAGGAGATCTTGCCTTTAGTGCCGATAAATAAAGTACCCCCTTCATAGTCATTCATTGCTGGATCATCCGCAAGGGCCGTATTTATATTTACACCAGACTCAAGTTCATCGGGCCGGTCGGGTACGATGCCACCATCCATCCAATAAAGCTTTAGCTCGCGACCGTCTTTTAATGTGAATTTGTACCGAAGTTCGCTGGATGGCGGAATGCTTTCGGGAAAATCGGCTTCTTTAAATATGCCGGAATAAACTGTCGTGGCCATACAGGTAACTTCGGTAGGATAACCCAGCTTTAATAATTTAAACGCAGGGCCGATAATATGACAAGCCATATCGCCAAGGGCTCCGGTGCCAAACCGCCACCATCCACGCCAGTTGAACGGAACGAGATTGTCTATATAATCTGTATCCGGGGCAGTGCCCAGCCACAGGTCCCATTTCAGTTCTTTAGGGACGGCCGGATGCTTATCAGGCCAGGGTATCCCCTGGGGCCATACAGGACGGTTGGTCCAGTTGTAAACCTTCTCTATATCACCAATTAACCCGGCTTCGAACCACTCTCTTAATATTCGCATACCATCGCAGGAGGCACCCTGGTCGCCCATTTGTGTGACAACTTTATATTTTTCTGCAGCCTGGGTAAGAATCCGGGCCTCATAAATATCATGAGTGAGTGGTTTTTGAAGATATATATGTTTGCCCATCTTCATGGCACTAAGCGCTACAATGGCATGGTTGTGATCGGGGATGGCGACTGAAACAGCATCGAAATGCTTATGCTCTTTTTCGAACAGTTCGCGCCAGTCATAGTAAAATCCTGCCTTCGGAAATTCCTTCCTGCGGGGCCCGGCCATGCGGTCATCTACATCGCAAAGAAAAGATACCACTGCATTTTTTTTGGGAGCCGTAGCATAATGATGAATATCATTTTCGCCTTCTCCCCCGCAACCTATCGCCGCGATATACAATTTATCACTGGGCGCAACATAACCATTACCACCCAGTACATGACGTGGTACGATATAGAACGCTGCGGTGGTTAATGCAGTATTCCTGATAAATTTTCCACGACTTATTTTTTTATTCCCCGGATTGATGTCAGCTTTTTTCATGATGGTTATTTTTATGACAAGAATTTTAAAACAGGAATTACACGAATTAATAATCTCACCAGACTTTCTCTCCCTGCCTGGCATAATTGTCAGCCCTTCGGGGTTTTCATAAGATACAATTTAAGTTTTTTACACGAATTAATGCAGGAGTTTATTGAGAATTCGTGTAATTCGGTTACTATAATTCGTGTAATAAATTTCATTAACTTTAATCAATGAAATATCTATTGTTTTTATTTATTACCGTATTAACATTTTCTGCTGACGCGCAGTACAAGGGAAAATGGAAACAACTGTTCAATGGAAAAAACCTTGATGACTGGATCATTAAAATACGCGGACACGAACTGAATGAAAATTACGGGAACACTTTCCGTGTTGAGGACGGTATATTAAAAGTGCGGTACGATCAATACGATTCCTTCAACGAACAATTTGGACATATCTATTATAAATCACCTTACGCTTATTATGTTATTGCAGTTGAATACCGTTTTGCTGGTAAGCAGGCAAAGGGAGGACCAGAATGGGCTTTTAAGAACAGCGGCATTATGATCCATTGCCAGCCACCGTCCACCATACTTAAAAATCAGGACTTCCCCATATCCATTGAAGTACAGTTGCTGGGCGGTGATTCTACCGGTGACAGACCTACCTGTAACGTATGCACTCCCGGAACAAATATTGAAATTAAGGGGAAGCTGATCACGGAGCATTGTATAAATTCAACCTCAAAAACATTCCGTGGTGAGGAATGGATAAGGGCCGAGGTGATCGTGTTGGGTGATTCGATTATAAAACATATTGTCAATGGCGATACCGTACTCACCTATTCAAAACCACAGATTGGCGGTGGTGTAGTTACCGGTTTTGACCCTGCTGTTAAAAAAGATGGTCAACTGCTATCATCAGGCTATATATCCCTTCAAAGCGAAAGCCACCCCATTGAATTCAGAAAAGTTGAAATACTGGACCTGGAAAAAACATACCGCAAAAAGAAGCAGCCGCAATAGCACCTGCTATGTTTTTACGGATGACATCTTTTAAAAAGATACCATCTGTAAAAACAATTGTTTACATTTATTAGTTAAACAAATTCTTTAAACCTAAAACCAGTAAAATGAAAAAATTAATTGTTGGCTTTGCATTATTATTTACAATCTGGTCATGCAATCAACCTGCTAAAACTGAAACCTCCGAATCAACAGCTTCGGCAGCCCCGGCAGGTGAAGATATGAATGCCTTGTTTGAGAAGAACCTCAGTTCGCTGAAAACAGGTCTCAGCGCATTTGAAAAGGAAGACATTAGTGGTTGGGCTGCAACGGTTGCAGATAGCGCCAGGTGGATATCCCCTGCATACGGTGCGGTGGAAGGTAAAAAAGAAGACTGGAAAAAGGCGCTGGAAGCTTATATGACAAACTGGGACAGTCTTAAATTATTAAATGTTAATTTTTTACCCGGTTTAGATTCTTCAACTCACCAGTTTGACGGAAGCGTAAGATATTATGGCGAATGGAATGGCGTACATAAATCAGGGGTTAAAACGAAAGTCAATTTTTACGGTAGTTATGAATTTAATAAAGAAAATAAGGTTACTTATGGCAATGAATTTTTTGATGTTGGTGGTTTAATGAATGCCGTAAGCGGAAAAAAATAATTGATTAAAAGGAAACGGGATCGTCGTATGATGGTCCCTCTTTTTCCCCCTCTCCAACCTGAAGCACCACATCGCTAAACTGAATGACGGGTTGAATATTCGTATAATTCTTCATATCGCCCTGAAGCATTTCTGCATGGGGAGTAAAGGCATCAATAAAGGAATTAACTGATTCAAATAACATGCTTGTAATTGCTATGTGGGCAACCTGCACTCCTTCTATTCCCCCGATCCCCTTTACTATAGAGACTCCTTTTAATGCTGTTCCCTGTAATTTTATTGACATAGGCATGTGAATGTTTAAATAGTAGTCCCAGTCAAATGTTGCATTTTCTGTTTTTGGATATAATATATTTAATTGTATCATCAGATTATATATTTTAGTTTAGAATCTTTTGTTTCGCGATACCAGGGTTTATTCTTCCCTGCAACAGTTCTTTCCCTTGTCTGTGGTCATGCATTGTTTCATAAAATCTGAAGCTGGTTTACAAATATATAATGGCAGGATTGAAAAACTAAGTTAATAAATCAGGAGTTTCTCATTATAGTTCAAATTCCTACTCCGCAGTCACCAACCCCGGCAGCGCTTATTGGCCCGGCCGGCGTTTGATTTAAGAAAACATAGGCAACCTCCGTCAACCACCATTTGCCCGGATCTTTAATGTAAATATTATCTTTAAGTGTCATAAAAATAAGCTAACGATGAAATATCATTTTTGGAACATTGCGATCGCCTTATTTATTCAGCATTCAACGCCAGCGCAAACAGCAAGGGACACCATTTGCATCCTTCAATTAAATGATGTGTACGAGATCAGCCCGCTTAACCAGGGAAAGGTTGGCGGAATGGCCAGGGTGGCCACGTTGGTAAAACTGTATAAAGCCCGTTTCCAGACTTTTGTGGTGCTGGCAGGTGATTTTGTAAGCCCTTCCGTGATTGGCACTACGAAGACAGAGGGTCATCGGGTGAATGGTCGCCACATGACAGACATTATGAATAAAACGGGTGTTGACCTGGTAACATTTGGCAACCATGAATTTGATATTCCTGAAAATGACCTGCAGCAGCGAATCAATGAATCGCAGTTTGCCTGGGTAAGCAGTGATGTGCTGCATAAAAATTCCAATGGTGCTGTAACGCCTTTTTATAAAACGAAACCGGATTCAGTTATCATCCCTTCATCTTACCTGCTTTCATCGGCACACGGACAATTTACAATCGGGATCATCACTGCTACCATTCAAATCAATCAACAACCCTGGGTACAATATACCGATCACCTGCAGTCGATAAAAAAAGCCTATAAACAGGTGAGGAAACAATCTGATATTGTAATGGGCCTTACGCATTTAACCCTGGCCGAAGATGAAGCCCTATTGAATAAACTAAAGTTCATTTCCCTGGTTATGGGAGGTCACGAGCACAAGCATAATTATGTAACAGTCGGTAAAGGAGCGATTGCCAAAGCAGACGCCAATGCCAAAACAATGTACCGGCATCTCGTATTCAGGGATGGGAAGCGGGGAAAGATAAAAATCCTTTCTGAATTAATAAATGTGGATACAAGCGTGCTGCCTGATCCCGTAGTTGCTGCTGCGGTAAAAGAATGGGAAGAAAAAGCCTATGCTTCCTTCAGGGAGATCGGCCTTGAACCGGATGCCGTGGTGTATAATACCATAGAACCATTGGATGGTACGGATGCAAGTGTGCGGAATAAGCAAACCAACCTTGGCAACCTGATTGCGCAATCCATGCTGGCTGCTTCTCCCCGTGCTGATGCAGCGGTCTTCAACAGCGGCTCTATACGAATTGATGATATGCTCGAAGGTGTGATCACACAATTGGATATTATCCGCACACTGCCCTTTGGCGGAAAACTATACGAAATTGATCTGAGCGGGGCATTGCTGAACCAAATGCTTAATACCAGCAATAGTTTGAGGGGGCTCGGGGCTTACCTGCAACGAAGCACCAATATCAGCTACGACGGTAACAACTGGCTGCTGAAGGGGGCGGCGATCGACCCGGTAAAAACATATACCATTGTTTCCACGGATTTTTTATTCAGCGGTGCAGAGAAGGGCCTTGAATTTCTGAAAGAAGGTAACCCGGGAATAATATCGTTGAAGCGGTTTGATGACCGGGGTGATCTACGATCAGATTTGCGGTTGGCCGTGGTTAAGTATTTAGAAAGCACCTTGCCTCCCAGCCGGGGAACTTAGGTTAACAGGTTATCTGGAACCGGATCTCCCTTTTGAGATAATTGTTTTAATGAACAAGGCGGTGGAAGGTTTCCTTTCCTGTATCCAAACCGTGTGCAATAATTGTACACTATTTTAGCAGCCGGCAACGTGCCCTGAGGAGTTGGATTGAAACATGAGGCCCTGGTCGCCGGAACACAAAATACTTTTAGATAGTTTTGTTGTTGGATGGGAAAAGAAATATTAGTATTGTACCTATATTAAACCAGCGCTTATGAAGATGTTTTTATTATTTCTTCTATTAACTCCTCATATAACTAATTGCCAGCCCGTCCCGGGTGATAATGACCCACATAAAATGGAAATTGAAAAGAACATATTCAGAGAATTGCTAACTTTATCAATAGATGGAAGTTTAGCTGTTACAGGCTGTTACGAACATGAAATTTACAGACCTTTCACAGTTGTAGTAAAAGCCGGGCCTTCCTTTGGCAGGGAAGAGATTTTGAATAATATCTGGGGCAACGAACAATATCGTTTTACTTTAAGTGGAGTAGCTTCCTGCGAATTACGCTATTATTATAACCTCGGGAGGCGAATAAGGCTTGAAAAAACAACCCGTAATTTTTCAGCGGGATACCTGTCTTTAGAGCCTTTTGTAGTAAGCAAGTCAATTATTCTAATTAACAAAGCTGAAGCTGAAACAAAACCCTCGCATGCAGGAGTATACATAAATATTGGTCTCCAAAAACAAATTAACCGGACTTATTTTAATGCTTTTTTTGGTACGCGTTTCGGTGGTAAAATTTATGAAACCAGCGTTACCGTATTCGATATAATACATGGGGGAGCTACAATCGGGCGTGTTTTTTAATACTTATTTTAAAAATAAGCTGGAAATTTCGCCTGTTATCCCCAGGGCGCAGGACTATGCTGGCTATGTTGATCCGTTTTGGATATGATCCGGAAGACATGCATCCTTTAATAATAAACCGGTAAATTCTACAAATGAAGCATATTTATTTTAAGTTGTTCCTGTCGCTATTTGTTCCCTTGGCAGTAAATGCACAAACAGTTGACCATATTACAAATCCTGTAGATTATATTAATCCGCTAATGGGAACTGCCTCTAAGCCGGACTTGTCTACCGGTAATACCTACCCGGCCGTTTCCCTGCCCTGGGGCATGAATTGCTGGATGCCCCAAACGGGTAAAATGGGTGATGGCTGGGCCTATACCTACGATGCGAATAAAATACGCGGCTTTAAACAAACGCATCAGCCAAGTCCCTGGATAAATGATTACGGCCAGTTCGCCATCATGCCGGTGACAGGAAAGCCGGTGTTTAAGGAAGACGAAAGGGCCAGTTGGTTTTCTCATAAAGCAGAGGAGGCCAAACCTTATTATTATCGTGTTTACCTGGCGGATCATGATGTAACCGCAGAGATTGCGCCTACAGAACGTGCAGCAGCACTTCGTTTCAGCTTTCCCAAAACAGACAGCGCGTTTGTGGTTGTGGATGCGATGGATGAGGGTTCTTATATAAAAATAATCCCGTCTCAAAATAAGGTCATTGGTTACACAACAAAGCATAATGGTAAAGTGCCGGATAATTTTAAGAATTATTTTGTTATTTATTTTAATAAGCCTTTCACCTATAACAAGGTTTGGAAAGACAGCGTGTTGGTCAGCAATTCACTGGAATTAACGGCCAGTCACGCGGGCGCGGTAGTTGGCTTTAAAACAACAAAGGGTGAGCAGGTTTATGCAAGGACCGCGTCTTCCTTTATCAGTTTTGAACAGGCGGAATTGAATTTAAACGAAATTGGCGCTGCCGATTTTGAAACCGTTAAAGAAACCGCCAAATCTTTATGGAATAAAGAATTGAACAGGATAAAGGCAGAGGGCGGCACGGTTGACCAAACGCGAACCTTTTATTCCTGCCTGTACAGAACGATGTTATTTCCACGAAAATTTTATGAGATCAGCGCCGGCGGACATGTAATGCATTACAGTCCATACAACGGGCAGGTATTGCCTGGCTACCTGTTTACCGACAATGGTTTCTGGGATACGTTTCGTGCCGCATTTCCTCTTTTTAACCTGATGCACCCTTCGCTCAATGCATCTATACAGGAAGGGCTCGTGAATGCGTACAAGGAAAGCGGCTGGCTGCCTGAATGGGCAAGTCCGGGTCACAGGGATTGTATGATCGGATCCAATTCATCGTCAATCATTGCAGATGCCTGGTTAAAAGCAGGAAGCGGTTATGATATTAAGACTTTGTATGAGGCCATGTTAAAGAATACCGATAATGAAGGACCTCTCAATTCTGTTGGCCGCAAAGGCGCAAAATACTATAATGAACTGGGTTATGTACCGTATAATGTTGGCATCAATGAAAATGCAGCCAGAACTTTGGAGTATGCGTATAATGACTACTGTGTTTACCGTTTGGGCAAAGCTTTACACCGTCCGAAAGAAGAACTGGATGTATTTGCCAAACGCGCAATGAATTATAAAAACCTGTTTGATACAGCTCACAAACTGATGCGTGGTAAGAATGCTGATGGAAGTTTTCAGTCGCCCTTCAATCCATTTAAATGGGGCGATGCGTTTACGGAAGGAAACAGCTGGCATTATACCTGGAGCGTATTTCATGATATACAGGGCTTAATAGATTTAATGGGGGGCAAAAAAGGGTTTGTAAAAATGCTGGACTCGGTATTTATTGTACCGCCGATATTTGATGATTCTTATTACGGCTTTACCATACATGAAATACGTGAAATGCAGATCATGAACATGGGCAATTACGCACATGGCAACCAGCCCATTCAGCATATCACCTACCTGTATAATTATGCAGGAGAGCCCTGGAAAACACAGTATTGGGTGAGGGAAGTAATGAATCGTTTATACTCGGCCACACCCGATGGCTATTGTGGTGATGAAGACAATGGCCAGACATCAGCCTGGTATGTATTTTCAGCGATGGGGTTTTATCCTGTTTGTCCCGGTACAGATCAGTATGTGATTGGCGCGCCTTTGTTTAAAAAGATAACATTGCGCCTGGAGAATGGAAAACAGGTAATGATCAGTTCGCCCAACAATAGTGCAGAAAACAGGTATGTAAGTAAGGTTAGTTTTAATGGTAAGGTTTATACAAAAAACTGGTTAAGTCACCAGTCATTAATGAAGGGTGCTTTAATTAATTTCACTATGCTGGCGATTCCTGATAAGCAGCGTGGAATCAAAGAGGATGCATTTCCTTATTCATTCTCCAATGAGAAAAAATAATCAGTCTACTAATATCACCCCGCTGGGGTTTGTCATTGATATTATTTGATTCTATGCTATATTAATATCACCCCGCTGGGGTTTGCCATTGATATTATTTGATTCTATGCTTTATTAATATCACCCCACTGGGGTTTGTCATTGCTACTGTAGCTTCTTAATGTGCCGGGGCCTCATATTAATGTCGCAATAAAAATTATCTGCTTATTTTCAGATCCTTTAGTAGCGGACTGGCCAATGTCGGTATCACAGGTTTTACATTATCATTTAACTGCTCAAAAATTAGTATTTCATTATTGCCTTTTTTCAAAAAAGCACCAGGCAGGTACAGGGTTTGCTGCGGTCCGATGTTCCAGTAGCGGCCAAGGTTAAATCCATTCACAAACAAAATTCCTTTTCCCCAGCTACGCATATCAAGAAAAATATCGCCGATGGCTTTCACAATGAATGTGCCGCTAAATAAAGCGGGCCTTCCTTCCCTTGCGGGGCTTTTACCTTCTTTCAGTATGGGCATTGCTGAGAATGGGAATGGATATATTTCCCAACCACCGGTTATTCCAATATCATTAATCAATACCGGTGTAATGATGCCTTTTTTATTGTGTATGATGGCTGCACCATAGTTGATACGACCCATATTCTCTACCAGTATATCTAATACCCCATTGAGCGGGATATCAATATCAAGCGTATATTTTTTATCAATACGATTCAATACACCTTTCTTTTCCCCGTTAATATACACCACAGCAAAATCTCTGAGCCCTTTCAATGTAAGCTGACCTTGTATGGGCCGGGTAAATTTTTTGCTGTATAGTAAATATCCAAATGCCTGGTTGATGTCTTCAAAGGAAAGAACAGTATCAGAAAGGATGGGAGATTTGTACAACGGATCCCGGGCACTTTTCAGACTAAAGAGATCCACCGATTGATTTAACCGGATAGCAGGGACCGTGATAACGGGAATTTGTCTGGGAATACCTGGAAGAGGATAATTAACATATTTCTTCATCAGGTCACGGATAGCAAGGTATTTGGGTGTGGACCAACCAGGCTCGCTGATGGGTGCATCATAATTATAGGTAGTAAGATCGGGCTGAATGTCATGGTCATCATTGTAATTGGCCCCTGCCATAAAGCCGAAATTAGTACCGCCATGCGCCATATAAATATTAAAGCTGACGCCGTTTTTTAAATATTTCTCCAATTGTGTTACCACATCCTTCGCAGGTATATCGGGAAAAGGCTCACCCCAATGGTGTAACCAGCCCGGATAGTATTCAGCAACCATGTAAGGTCCTTTATCATGGTGATACTTATTCACTGCTTTTTTCAGGTTATCAATATTGTCTTCGCCATTAGCTGTTGGCAAAATACCTTCCAATGAGCCTCCTTCAAACAACCAGGAGCCATCTGAAGTAAACAGCGGAACATCAAAACCGGCATCCACTAATAATTGCTTAATAGCCAGGTTGTATTTCTTATGCTGTTCAATGGGAATATCTTTTCTTTGCGATACATAGGATCCAAATTCATTTTCCGCCTGCACCATAATAACAGGACCGCCCCTGGTAACCAGCAAATCCTTTACCTGTTCTGCCAGTTTGCCGATGTACACTTTGCAGGAATCGAGAAAAGCTTTATTATAAGCACGAATAACCAGCGTTGTGTCTTTTTGCAACCACCAGGGATAGCCCCCAAATTCCCATTCCGCACAGGCGTAGGGGCCCGGTCTCAGCATTACAAACAACCCAACCTCACGGGCAGTGCGAATGAATGCTGCAATATCCCGGTTACCTGTTTTGAAATCCCATACCCCGGGTGCTGTATTATGATAATTCCAGAATACGTAGGTAGCCACCGTATTTAATCCCATGGCTTTCAGCATTTGCAACCGATGCCGCCAGTAGGCCCTTGGAATCCGGGCAAAATGCATTTCACCGGAGTGTATCTGGATTGGCCTGCCATCATAAACGAATTGAGAACCTTTGATTTGAAAACTATGTTTTTGTTGTGCATGCACGGCTAACAATTGCAATACCAAACAATAAATGGTAACTTTTAACTTAATCATTTTAAAAAAAGTCTTAAAATATTTATAATGAATAACGCTGATTAAACTAATTGGTGCAATGCAGGTTGGGTGCCAGGGATGCTAACCTTCTATACACTGCAATTGGACACAGACCATTTGAAAAGGTTGGCAACCCTTTTGGACTCTTTGCAAAGGTTGGAAACTCTTTGTCGCTTAATATACTTCTGCATTTGAAATAACAGGGCAGGCTTTTGAGCCCGTGATATTCACTTTTATTTTCGTGGTTTCAACCGGGTCTATTTTGAGTATCCGTTTATAGCCGATCGTGGTGCCATCCGCCACCTGCTTCCAGGTATTTTCCTTCCATACCTCCACAGTAAAGGATTTTACCCGCTGTCCAAGTTTAATATACTCCTGCAATAAAATATATTTAATGGTGGATGGCTTCGACAAACTGATCTCAAAGCTTGCGGCTGTTATATTATCATCGGTGGCCCAATATGTTTCTTTATTACCATCGGTGATATTGGCAGGGGAAAATTGTTTCAGCTTACCCCTTATATTACCCGCCGTGACACTTGTTCTTAACGCAATGTTCTTCGAAAATTCCCTGTTGAGCAATGCCCTGAAGCCATGCAGGGCCTTCACATCATTTTCATGAAACAATCCCCTTCTGTCGGGTGGTACATTCAGCAGCAAGGTACTGCCCCGGCCAACAGAAGTAAGGTAGATCTCAAATAATTTTTCGGGAGTTTTCACCAGTTCATTTTCTTTTGAATGATAAAACCAGCCGGGCCTTATAGAGACATCAACTTCCGCGGGTATCCATTTATTACCATCCGGTGATCCGGTATTCAGTAAATGTTCAATACCACTTTTACCGGCGTACAAAGTATCTGCAAAAATGGCATTCCAGTTAGTCATTCCTGCAACACCCTCTTCATTACCCACCCAGCGGATATCAGGGCCTGCGTCGCTAAAAAAGATCACATGTGGCTGCATTCTCCTTACCAGTTTTAAGGTATTGGGCCAGTCATAATAACTGATTCTGTTGATCTCTCTTTTTTCCCTTGTTCCGCCATAATATCCATCACCGCCATTGGCTCCATCAAACCACATTTCAAATACAGGACCATAATTAGTAAACAGCTCTTTCAACTGGTTGCGGTAATAAGTAATATAAGAAGGCTTCCCATAGTCAGAACGGTTCCTGTCCCAGGGCGAAAGATAAACGCCGAATTTCAATCCATACTTTTTCGCAGCAATACTTGCTTCTTTTACAATATCCCCTTTGCCGTTTTTGAATGGGCTGTGCTCAACGGAGTGTTCCGTGTACTTACTTGGCCAAATGCAAAAGCCATCATGGTGTTTGCAGGTTAATATCATTGTCTTAAATCCGGCGTCTTTTAATGTTTTTGCCCATTGCTCCGCACTTAAATTTGAGGGATTAAATATAGAAGGGCTTTCGTCGCCATAACCCCATTCCTTATCAGTAAATGTATTTGTAGTAAAATGCACAAAGGCATTCATTTCCATTTCATGCCATTGCATCTGTGCGGGAGAAGGTATTGGTAAAACAGGTTTTGGCGGAAGGATCTTTGAATTTTGTGCAAGCAGGATTGTGGAAAACAGGAGTCCTGCAAGGACGCATAAATAGGATTTTTGTTTCTGCACCATATTATTTAAATTAATTGTATACGTTATTTTAAGGGATTGAAAAGTAAAAAAAATAATGCAAAAATTCTGCTATATGATGTGATTTCTTTTTGACGGGATTTAAGCCTTGGTTTCGCTCCACGAACCAATACCAGATTTCGGTTCGCGAAGACACCATAGCCGTCAACTTATGTTTTTGGTAGAGCCGTAGGCTCGGTTTATGTTGTAGCAACGGATTTTAATCCGTTGTTACAACATCCAATAGATGACTGCTGGTAGGCACGATGCATTTTTGATTATCCTTTATATGGGCCGAGCCTACGGCTCTCAATTCAATAGTTAGTCTATCAACGGATTAAAATCCGTTGTTACAATATTTGTCGAGCCTACGGCTCTACAGAAGTGCAGGCAAGATCCTTAAGTTGACGGCTGTGGTGTCTCTACGAACCAATACTAGATTTCGGTTCGTGGGAGACGAACCAAGGCTGGGAAAATTGGCTCAATAATACTGCCGACCTTATTATTCGGGCAGCTTTTATGTTTTCAAATTTAATATGAATCAGGTTGAAGGCAACTGTAGTTACGAGGGAAAAAGTAATGCTGTTCTAATAATACAATTCCAGTTCACCATTTGCATAAAGCCTTCTCAATTCCTTTTTATCCAGTTTACCTACACTTGTTTTTGGTATCTCCTTCATTGCAACAAAATGGTCGGGCAACTGGTATCCTGCGAAATCTTTGGATAATAAGTTTCTTAGTTCTTCCCCGGGAACAACCTGGTTATCCCTGAATACAATACAGGCCAGGGGCCGCTCTGTCCACTTCTCATGCGGAATGGCTATTACGCACGCCTCTTTTACCTGCGGATGTGCCAGGATGGCTATTTCCAACATTACACTGGAGATCCATTCTCCACCACTTTTGATAAGGTCTTTGCTCCGGTCTGTTATCATCATATAACCATGCCCGTCGATCGTTCCCACGTCACCCGTTTTAAACCAGCCATCTTTGGAAAAATGCAGGTGATTGCTAGTGAACCTGAAATAGCTACCGATGATCCATGCACCACGGATCTCAAATTCACCATTGGTAATCCCATTCCTTGGCACTATGGAGCCATCTTCCCCGACAGCCCGAAGCTCAACCCCCGGCATCTCTATTCCCTGTTTCGACCTTATTTTTAATTGCTCCTCTTCGGGCAACTGATCATGTACAGGCTGTAATCTTGAAAAGGTTCCAAGCGGGGAGGTCTCGGTCATACCCCAGGCCTGCACGCCGGGTATACCAAAATCTTTTTCAAATGCATACAGAAGACTTGGCGGGAGGGCAGAACCTCCCACCATATATTCCCTTAGGGTTAACTTTTCTTTTGGTGGATTCTTTTTTAATGCGTCATAAACACCGAGCCAGATTGCAGGTACACCGTTCGCAAGTGTCACCTTTTCCTGCTGAATGATTTGAATAAGGGCATCAGGTTGTAAATGAGGTCCCGGCAATACCATGTCTGCACCGGCCAGTACGCAAACAAAAGGGAATCCCCATGCCATAACATGAAACTGTGGTACGATCAGTAAAACCTTATCCCTGGTAGAAATATTAGCGGCATTGGGGGTCATAATTGTTACAGCATGCAGGTAAGTGGAACGGTGTGAATATAAAACGCCTTTGGGATCTCCCGTGGTGCCGCTCGTATAACACAATCCGCAACCGTCATTTTCGTCTACCGTCATCCATTCATAATCGGGAGACTGATCTTTAATAAGATCTTCGTAAAGCAGTATATTGGGCAAAGAACAGGTAAAATCCGGTGGGGCATTCATCAGGATAAATTGCTTCAACCGGGGTGTTTTGAGGGCGATCTTCTCAAACAGGGGAACAAGGCTGGCGTCTAAAAAAACTATATCATTTTCCGCATGATTCACGATAAAGGCAACCTGGTCTGCAGACAGGCGGATATTTAAGGTATGGCAAATGGCACCAGTTCCGGGAATGGCATAATACAATTCCAAATGCTGGTAATGATTCCATGCGAAAGTGGCTACCCTGTCCCCGGGCTTTACGCCCAGTTTGGAAACAAGCGCATTAGCCAGTTGTTTTGTTCTTTTATACATTGCTGCATATTCATACCTGTGCCAGCTTCCATCCGGCAGTTTGGAAATGATTTCCTTATGTGGGAAAACCCTGTTACCATATTCAATAATGGAATTAGTTGTGAGCGGGTAATCCATGATCTGACCTTTCATAATAGTTAGTTTAGCATGCTTGTATCGTCGGGTAAATGGGCAGGAGAATTCATCGAAGCCAGTGCAGGATAGCGGATAAGTATCAGGTAAAGTAATCGTTTTATACCGAAGTGAAGTTAATATTATTTGTCGTAAATATCTGCTTCTATAAATTACGCAAATGAATCAATTGTGGATTTTTCCGAAATAGCAAATAAAAAATCACTGATTCACCCCTTGCGCAGTATAAAAACATTTTTTTTAAGGGCTCCCGGACGGGCCAAAATTGAAAAAACCCTCAGTAATGAGGGTTCTTCATAGAATTCACTAATTCTGGAAAGGTGGATTCTTCATAGGTTTTTCACTTTTATTGAATTATTGCATTGTAAAGGTGATGTAAAATCTGCTGCCAGGATGTAAACAGACTGAAGGATTGCCTGTAAGAATTTTCCTACAAATACAGGCTGGCATTGACCAATTTTTAAATCTGTTAATCGTTCTATCTCCATTAGCTTTTTTCGCCACAGCGGATAATCCAGCCACTAAGCAGCGGAGGAAATAAATTTTACTAAAAATCTTTTGGCAACAGGTAATAATGTTTCTTCGACCGGGAAACGAAATGTGGTTTCCATTGCATATACGGCAGGATTTGGAAGGTCGTTCTTTTTACGGATCAGGTCCAGTTTAATGTGCTCGTAGGTGGACGTAATGCTGCGGTACCAACTGTCAATGAAGTCAGTTTTGATTCCCCGGTATTTTTCATCCTGTTTTTCAAAAATGGTAAGCCGGTACTGGTATACAAGGGTAATTTTTTCATTACCGTTATTTAAAAAAAAATAACCTTCCGTATTATCCAGCGGAACGATACCCACCGGGATGATGAGAATTTTTGCCTCCACAAATTCATATATCTCCGCTCCGTTGCTGATGGTTTTCTGCATTTTGCCTGTAGCATAGTGAATGATATCTTCCAACTCTTTCATCAACTCATCATCCTCGATAACCTGCTGGTAAAGCAGGGTCAGTTTTTCCAGTTGGAGTCCGGTAAGCCGTTTTGGAAACTGATCCTTCAGCAGTTTTTTATTGTCGCGGAAGGAAACCATATTATTATAATGGAAAATAATATCTGCCAGTTGAGGATAGAGCTTGTTTTCACGGAAACCAGTATTGATCTCCTGTAAATAGGCAAGAAGTGTATATTTCTTCAGTTCAAAATCTATATATCCTTCGGCAAACCAGGTTTCAGACAATGTTTTCATATTGTATATTATGGTGTAACATGAAATTAATTAAAATATGTTATAATTATAAGATTGATGCCGGGATTTTATTTTGGCTGTATAGCATTAGGTATAACATTCGCAAACCTAAGCTGATAATAGGTTAGGCTTCAT
>JBDTWP010000049.1:0-26606 GCA_040006615.1 Ferruginibacter sp. | reverse complement strand
TGCTTGTAAAGTAAATATCAGGTAATGAGTCATTATTAATATCCCCGATCGCAACGCCTCCTCCATTATAAAAATTACGATAGGTCAAAATATTAAAGTTTTCGCCATCCACCACTTCGTTAACAAAGTCAATCCCTGTCTCTTCAGGTTTAAGTAAATGAAATAATGTGGTGGAATCATTGTCAGAACCGTGTTGGTCATCTGATCGCCTGTTATTACAGGAGCTAATAAGGCAAAATAATACCAAACCCAACAGATATAAAAACTTCATGTGGTGATTTTAAATTTTTGAGATTTAAGTTATGAATTTAACCCTGACTTTTAAATATGCAAAAGAGTTAAAAATTATTACCGGGTTACATGGTGCCCTGCATCAAATACACCGTCACCCCAGGATCCCAAATATGTTCCCCAGAAAACAGGTTTCTTTATCCTGACAGGCAAATCGACCCGTTTGATCCTCATTCCAAGAAAAGAGACCAGGTCGGAATAATGGAAGTATTGGCAATAAATAAGGTCCAGATAGCCATCATTGTCTATATCTCCGATCCACGGGGTAGAAAAAATATTCTTAAACCCTTTGGCCTGGTCGATAGTATTCACTGACTTTTTATCAAAGTCGATGGCTATCAGTTTATTCTCCATAAGCGATGGGGATTTCGCCGCATATCCTAACGAACAATCAAAATTATTAATACTGATTATCGCTTCATCCCGTCCGTCATCGTTCAGGTCATAAACTACCGGGGATGAAAACCCGGTACAGCCTATCGAATCCATATAGGCAATATTCCCATTTTTTCCGTCGAGCATAACCTCCACCGACCCGGCGCTGTTTGGCCACGCACCTTTGCTGATAAATGTGAAGAAATCAGGGATATCGTCATCGGTAAAGTACCCCGGTGCGAAACTGTTACTGCATTCAGTTCCTGGAAAAGTCCTGGTCCATAAAACATGCTGATCTTTTCCATCAATTGCAATGGCTTTACTACCATGGGTGATTGCAATAATATCAATGTATCCATCTTTATTAATATCAACCAGGGTAGGCGGGGCGATAAAACCATGCCCCTTTTCAGTGGCAATAACCTTAGCCGAAGACAGTTTTTTTGCACGAAATTCTGAAATGGTGGTCAGGTAAAGATTGCCATCGATCGTTTCTCCCCCGGTCCCAAACAGAACGAAAAGCTCCTTGTTTCCTGGTTGAGAAAAACACAAGGGAGTCATATAAGATTCTTTGCGATCGGGCATGGTATCTGCCACGATCACATCTCCTGTTTTTGAGTTGAACAGCATAAGTACCCCGGGATAACGGTCAACTTCAGAATAAGGCTTAGCCAGCGGGTTACCACCATTTATGGTGAGTAAATCATCCGCGCCATCATTATTTTGATCCGGAACCAGCACACTATTGTTGAAATTGAAACGGGCATAATGAAGGACCGGGTCGTTAGCGTACCGTTCGTGCTTATATTCCCAAATCAGGGCCCCGGATCTTCCATTAATTGCTTTTAACTGGGGGGATCGTCCGCCTATGAATATATCTTTAACCTTATCGCCAGTCACGTCACAGAAGGTAGCCGAGCCAAAAACCTGGTCAGGAGCTTCCTGTTTCCATAAAAGTGTTCCTGATTTTCCATCCAATGCGATGATCCCCATGTCACTTTTCTGAAATTCATTTTTTCCTGCACCCATAACAATATCCAATATCCCATCATTGTTAAGATCGGAAGTACGGGGCGACGACATGGATCCAATTACAGGTATGTCCTTCATCCAAATTACTTTACTCGCCGTTTTCCTATTTGCAGGTGTACAAGCGGAAAAAATCCCTAAAGACAGAATGGCCGCCATGACGGCAGTAGAAAAAGACCTGATTTCCGAAAGAGATATTTTAGAAAATTTGAATGGCCTGAGAAGCAGTTTATACCTGAAATTTACGTTCTCCATATTGCGGTTGGGGGGGCGCAACCGGGCAGGCCTCCGCGGCCGGCGGAGCCACCGGCCAATTCCAGCACTATATGAAATCCTGTATATGAAATTTAAACAACGGCTGAGATATATCATTTAATTTCATTTTTTACCTGTTCAGAAAAAATCCTTTCCTTATTCTTATTGTTTGCCTGGCTATCCGGGCAGTGTGCTATAACGAACCTTCCAATTTGTTCGCCTTCCTTTACACCGTTTTCAATCGCGTCTCTGAAATGGATGCCACCATATAATCTTGAAATGGCTGCCTCTTTCGATGCCTTTGTAAAGGAATTAAATTTTCTTGGAGGAAGACCGAATTCTTCTTCAGTGTCGTCGGTAAAAGAAAACTGGTCACCGAATAAATGAGTGAGGATGGTAGATGCCGTTGTGGAAATGACGCTATGACCTGATGTATATTCAGGGAAAGGCGGGGTTTGAAGCAATGGAGACCAATTTTGGTCTATGAGTTTTTTAATAGCTGTTACGGGTCTTACCCTGTTATACTTGTACTTATTGTTCCAGCACGAAATGAACGCATCTGCTATTCCGATTGAAACCATCGCGTGCGCATAAGCAGTTTTAGATAAACTTAATTTTAGCTTTTTACAGGTAATTCCGGTAATTCCCATCCAGTGACCGCCTGGAGATATCTTCTTAATTCCGAATTCAAGATGGCCAAGCTGTTGCAGCGCAAAGGGATTGCAATCCCAGAACATGGCGATCGCTGACTGTTCTTTAGAACTATTCCTGCCAAGCTCATATACTTCCTTTAGTTCTTTATAAAACAGTGAATTGCTATCAGCGCTATATTTATGTGGAGCGCCGCCGGTAAATTGTGAGCATGAATCAAGGATAAAAGTACGTAGCGTATTCCAGTATGGTTCTATAGCCGAAATGAAGCCAGGAGAAGTAGGCTGCCAGTATTCCTGACCAGCTAAAGGAGTAAACCTTCTGTATCCGCTGAGCTTAACAAATCCATCAGCATATGCATATTTAAGGACCTGTTCAACTACTTTATCAACAAGTTCAATTGTTGCGTTTATTTTTTCAGAAGACAGCTTTCTTTTCTTTGCGACAAGTTTTAAAGAATCGGGATATTTCTTAAGCAGGTACCCTGAAGGAAGTAACCTGTTTGCTGATTTGTACAAGGCAAGGATTATCGCCAGTTGAGGATCACTTTTCTTAATAAGGTTATCATCAACTGTTATATTATTCAATCCCTTCACGATCCCTGCAAAATGGGGCTGTTGTTTGTCAAACAGTGCGACGGTTTCATTGGCGGCCAGGTTAATATATGCATAATACCTTGATGCCGCTACCGGTGACGTAACATCAGTCACCATCACGTCAGTTGCATGTTTCAACGCAATCACATAATCGTTTGCAGTGAACGATGACTTCTGCTGGCCATATCCGGAATTTATCCATATAAAGGCAACTACAAATACTATTATCTTCTTCATGTTCAATACTTCAATATGAATAAATTACCGGAGCCTGATCAGTAACGGTGAAGATCACGCGATCTTTATTCTTACCTTTTATCTTTATAAGATCCCTTGTGCAACCCCTGACCGATAATCCTGACTTAAGTTGAGGCACATATTCAAAATGCCCTTTCCCATCTCCTTTTAATAATGAGCCATAACCTGCGTCTATCTTTCCAATTTTAATTCTTGCATGATCTGTATTCCCTGCCAATAGAATATCCTGTTTCCCATCGCGGTCAAAATCACCGGTGCTTATTGCAAAAACAGGAAAGAAGTTCGCCTGCAATGGCAGTTTTTTTGGTTCAAACACCATTTTGTTATTTTCAAAATAAGTAGTTTCAAAGTAGTTTGCTGATAATTGTTTCGCTGATCCCAACTGTTCGGGAGTCAGGATGTCCTCAATCGTGGAATTGGCGTAAGAATCATAGGTCGGGAACTTTTGCCGCAGGCTGACTATCTGGTCCGTCATCTCATCGCGGCTGGCCATTGGGTACGACTTCCCCTGAATGAAATAACAAATCAGCGGATCAACTGAACCATTGTTGTCAAAATCATTATAAAACATTCTTACAGGTTCCTGTTCACTCACCTTTAAAGGGCTGTTCAAACCCCAATTACCAACAATGAGATCCATGTCGCCATCTCCATCCATATCTGCGAGTTGCAGTCGGTTCCACCAGCCTTTTAAGCCGCCAGGAAAATATTGGTCAGAAAGGTCTGTTAACTTTCCATTCTTATTGGCTAATAAATGCAGTGTCGTCCACTCGCCGCAAACAATCAGGTCCTTCCACCCATCGTTATCAATATCGATCCAGGCGGCATCCGTTACCATTCCAAGTGAATCTAACGACGTTCTAATTGCTGAAGGTGCGTTTGTAAACTCTCCCTTCCCATTATTAATCAATAGCAGACTTTCCGGCGATTCAGGATACCTGCCCGGCACCACCCTGCTTCCTACAAAAATGTCTAAATCACCATCGTTATCAATATCTGCAACTCTTACACATGAACCGCTCAGTGATTCTGACGGTAAAGATCCGGCACTTCTATAAAATTTGCCGTTGGTATTGATGTACAGGCGGTCCTGTAATCCGTCGTCACCCTGGTTAAAATTATAACCTCCGCTTACCACGTATAGGTCCTGGTCTCCATCATTGTCGGCATCAAAAAATACTGCATCCATATCTTCAAACAAAGAGTCGTTTATAAATGCCGCCTGAGGGTCTGTTATGAAGCTGCCATCGATCTGCTGAATGAACAGTTGACCAGGCCCTCCCCGGGCTCCGCAAATAAATATGTCTTCCAGTCCGTCTTTATTAACATCCGCTTTAGCGGTTCGGGGACCATTGTATGAAATCATATTCGGCATCAGGGGTTGTACCTTGAAATCATTTGATTCGGGTGAAACCTGCACATATGGCAATGAAGCAGCTGATGGTGAAAAAATGGAAATAATGGTTTCCTTATGGCTATTATTTTTCTGACTGTTTTGATAACTGATATTATTGGTGGTATTAGCCTTCACGTTCATGAGCGTTTCGATCATTCCATCGGGCCATTGTATCATCACAGAATCGATTTGGGGAGAAGGCAGACCAGTATGAAGCGGCACATGCATCGAGCTCTGAAATCCATGCACAGGATAATTTTCGAGTTTTATTAATCCTTTCGGCGTATAAACGATTACCACTGTGCCAAGGGCATAACTATTATTCCCCTTTCCTTTAATGTTGAATTGCACCCAATTACCGCCATTTGCATTTTCTACAAGCATGTTCCGGTATATTTCTGCCGGCGCATTTAGGTGATTAATAACCATGTCGAGATCTCCGTCGTTATCAAGATCCGCATAAGCCGCACCATTCGAAAGCGTTGGCTTACCGAGCCCTGATGCAAGTGAAACGTCAGAAAACTGAAGATTGCCATTGTTTAAATACAGGTAATCATGAATAGGTGTAACCGGAATGCTCTGTAACATCCTGAACATATTATCACTCGTTTCACCACGTAAATATTTCAACCGTTCGTTGGCATAAAATTTCACAAAATCGCGGTTTGTCATATCCCGGCCGTATCCATTTGTAATAAAAAGATCTTTATTTCCATCATTATTGAAGTCGGCGAACAGGGATGACCAGCTCCAGTCAGTGCAGTACACACCGCCCAATTGGCCAATTTCACTAAATGTGCCATTGCCATTATTTAGCTGTAACATATTTCTCATCAGCTGGTGATAGAAACCGTTCTGCAACTGGTTATTATACAACTCATAATTGTCAGGCATATAAAGCAGTTTCTGCCTCCGGTTATCTTCAGGCAACATATCCAGAGTGAACACATCGGTCCATCCGTCATTGTTGACGTCTGCAATGTCGCAGCCCATTGAGAAATTGGAAATATGTCCCAGTTCCTCCTTTAATTTTTCTGAAAAAGTTCCGTCGTGGTTATTTATATACAAATAATCTTCTTCTACATAGTCGTTCGTTACATACAGATCCGGCCATCCGTCGTTATTGATATCGCTTACAGAAACTCCAAGACCGTAACCAATGGGGTTTGAAATGATCCCGGAAAGAGACGTAACGTCAGTAAAAATATTATTATCATTCCTGTAAAGGCGGTCACCGGCATCGGGATCAACCATTTTTTTTACAAAGGACGCATCAAAATTCCGTAGATTTTTATTGTTATGATTTATTACGAACAGGTCAAGGTCATTGTCCCGGTCATAATCAAAAAATACCGCCTGGGTAGAATACCCGGAATCCGCAACACCCATTTCGGCCGCTTTTTCAGAAAAGGTAAGATTGCCATTGTTTATATACAGTTCATTTGTTCTTTTTTCCCTATCCAGCGGACCGGAATAGCATAAATAGATGTCCAGGAGTCCATCTCCGTTAACATCTGCAATGCTTACCCCGGTTTTCCATCCTCTTTTTCCTCCTACACCTGCTTTTGACGTAATATCTTCAAATTTCCAGTTTCCTTTATTCAGGTAAAGCCTCCCCGGTTGCATGTTACCGGAAAAATAAATGTCAATTAATCCGTCATTATTGAAATCTCCTAATCCAACTCCCCCGCCGTTATAAAAATATTCATAAGAAATAATATTTAACGCAGGTGATTCTTTAACAACATTTGCGAAATTGATCCCGGTTTCATTATTTGGAACTGGTGTGAATACTGTGGGTGGCGGCTTTTGTGTAAAAGCAGCAAATGTCATAAAAAATAATATATGCAGTAATAATAACTTTTTCTTCATAATAGCAGTTATACAATAAAATACAAGGTCCGGCCGAACGGGGCAGGATTGCATTCTGAATGTAAGATTAATAGTTTATCTCACCAAACGCTGGTGCCAAATTATTTGCACTTTGCTTATTACAGCATAACAATATCCAAAAAGTACAAAATGAATATCCCGCTTTCCAAGATTTTTTCTCTTTCGCAATTCTTATCGTAAAAAACCCAAAAACAATGTTAGTTTTGTTATTCCTTCCACTTTACAGTCGAAACTGTAACTTAAGAAATATGTGACCATATTCAACAAAATTTATTTTAAATTCTTAATAAATCTTTTACCCGGCCATCTTTTTTTTTTTTACAGGTTCCCGGATGTTAAAGTCAGATGCATTATCCGGAAAAGACCGATCCGTTTATTTAATTGTTTAAAGAAACAATACCTTTATTCTACGTCTCACTTCGAAGGCAGGTATATCATAAATTTTATTCTTACATGAAAGGAAAACAAAATTCTTACCTATATGGATTAGTTGTAGTTATCCTTATTTCTTTATTGGTTGCACCTTCTGCTATGGCGCAGCCTTCAAAAAGGTGGGAGGTTGAATTCCATAATTTTGGAACGCATTCCTCGCCACGTGCAGCCGACCTGAACGGTGACGGCGTAAAGGATCTGATCATCGGGTGCAGCAAAAAGGAGTTTGAACAAAATGATACTGCGATCATTGCAGTGGATGGGGCTACGGGGAAGGTGATTTGGACAGTTTCGGCGCGTGACCAGGTATATGGGTCCGCTGCTTTATTGGATATAAACCACGATAGTGTACCTGATATTATTATAGGTGGGCGGGCTGCAGAACTCCAGGCAATTAATGGCAAAAATGGGAAGGTCATCTGGGCTTTTTATCCGAATGGCAATAGCAGGGAACCCCGGAAAAAGGGATGGTTTAATTTTTATAACCCTCAGGTGATACCGGATCAAAATAATGACGGATTAGAAGATATCTTAGTGACAAACGGTGGTGATATTCTGGCAGCTCCATATGACCCAAATCGTCCAACAGGTAAAATTTTAGTTTTAGACGGAGGAAATGGAAAAATACTGGCCGAGGTAAATGTTCCCGACGGTAAAGAAACCTATATGTCATTGGTTATTTCAAAACTTTCAGGTAGTGATAAAGATTTTACTATTATTTTCGGAACAGGAGGAGAAACTATCGGAGGAAATCTTTACCGGACCACCTTAAAGGACGTAATGAAACAGGATATTTCGACCGCAAAACTGTTAGCCAGCAGTAAAGATAAGGGTTTCATTGCTCCGCCTGTTTTATGCGATTTAAACCTCGATGGATATTTGGACATAGTAGTGAATGCGGTAGAAGGAAATGCGATTGCCATTGATGGGAAAACCAACAATATACTTTGGAAGAATGGGATTAAAAATGCCGAAGCTTATGGTTCTCTTGCTGTAGGTTATTACAACAATGACAGCATTCCGGATCTGTTTACAACATTCACTGAAGGCACATGGCCTAATCTGAAAAATTCAAAACAGATCATGTTCGACGGAAGAACAGGCAAAATAGAGTTTTTGGATTCTTTGGGAGTTTTACAAACCAGCAGCCCGGTTATTACAGATTTTAATAACGACGGTTACGATGACGGACTGGTTTGTATTAACTTCATTGTTATGGAAAAGGAGATCTTTCGAACTTACTATAATATGCTGGTTATATACGATTTTCACAAAGAAAGTACCTTTCAGTTAACAACTGAAATCCCCGGAATTAATCTATCTTCTACTCCATGGATCGGTGACCTTGATAATGATGGGAAAATTGATATTGTCTATTGTTTTCTAACTGATGCAAGGAGTGAAAGTTCTATGAACGGATTTAAAATGGTAAGGCTATCATTGGATTCTGAAATTAAAAAGCCGGTTAGATGGGGCGCCTATATGGGCAGCAACTACGATGGAATATTCAGGTGAAGGCAGTTTAGTTATAAGTGCTTTTCCCTCCTGGTTCTTTTTACAGACCAATTGCGCTTTTGTATTCCCAGGATGCCAGGGCTATGCGATTCTGATCCAAAACGGACTTTGCATCCCGGTACAAAACCTATTTAATACTTTTTAGCATTTTTCTTTATTGGATCATTTACCGGAAGTGAATACTTTGCCAATCCACCTCCCCAATAATAAAAGCCGTCGGAATCTTTATACCATATTGAACTGCCATTGTAACTTTCTCCATTTGTAATTACTTCTACATATTTCATTATGAAACCTTTTGATATTGTGCCCACTACTTCTGCTTTTATAGAAGGTGCCTTTCTTTTTTCCAGCTTACTAACTGTACAAATCGCCATTCCGCTTGCTGGCACATCCGCATTATTGGGTATATCCTCCTTTTTTAGTTGATATATAAAATTTGATTTAGGAAAAGCTTTTTGAAGCTGGTCTATTTCACTTTGTGGTATTGAGGTGGTTCCAAGATTAAACTCCTGCATATTTTTAAAAGTGTAGAGTTCCTTTGGAATTGAAGTAAGCGCTGCTTTTGACAAATCAAGTCTGCAAACAATAAGAGGGTTATTCAATTTGCTGATTTCGTCTAAGGAAGTGTAGGTAACTGAACAATCCGGAACTTTTTGTACCTGTTGATTGTTAATTTGGATTTGCCCGGGATCAAGTTTAACAACCAAATAATTCCTTTTAAAGGGATCCGGCGAAATCACCTTATCGTGTTTATAGTTTTCTTTTAAAGAAAAGCCAAGGTTATACTTTGACAACAGTTGCTCCAATTGTGCATCTGTTATTGGGTTGATATAATTGGAGGAACTAATGAGTGTTATAGCGGCTCTATAACTAGCCGGCTTACCTGCAAGTGTCTTGAAACCCAATGGATCTTTTATCCTGTCCAATTTTGTCTTTTCAGTTACAGCAAGCGTATTCCCCGATACCGGAAGATAAATCTTTGAGTTATCGGTGGCATAATACCAGCTCATTGTATTAAACCTGTCGCAATAGCTTTCATCTTTATTTTCTAATTCATCTTTTGATTGAGCAAAATCCTGGCAAACTGATAACTCAAATGATTGCGCTTTTACATTCCTTATAAAATAAAGCTTATACCCCAGTTTTGTTTTTGTGATGATCTTAAATGCACCATTCCTTGTAAGACAGATATCCCCGATGGTATAATTGTCGCCGGTTTTTAATTCATTCACTGAATAATACATCATGCGTTGGGATAAATTGATAGTAAGCAACCTGTTACTTGTGCCGCCATGCCATATTTCATTCAATGATTGTGGCAACGCTGTAATTGCAAGAGGCTTGCAAATTGCAGCCGGTGTATTCACGTATACTACTACACTGGCCCGCGCCTGCGCAAAGGTTAAAGAGTCAACCTGCTTTGCCCGAATATTTATACTAAAAATGCCCAGGATTGCTCCGGCTACAAGCGACGCATCTTCCTTATGGACTTGTGAAAAATAATATACGCTTGCCTGAGCAGTATCGGTAAAGTTTTGTTGTTGAACACTCACACGAAAATTTGAAGGCAAATTCTCCGCCAGCGTATTGGCAAGTACAAGTGACGCTCCATCCTTATAATATATTTTCAGGGGTATTTTTTGCACTTCCTGTATGTTGATATTATAGGCAGCCGAATTGAGTTTAAAAGAATCCTGTGTAATAAATTGCCCATTTTTTGTGGATATTTTAAATAGTCCGTAACTGTTGGTGTCAATTATAGCAATATCATTAAAACGAAGTGTATCGCTGGTACCTGATAATGAAACTAACTGCTCTCTCCATTTTGAACGGGTAGGTTCATAATATAAAGCGATCGCAACCGCATTACTGCCGCTGCCCGGTTCCATTGTAAGTGTATACTGCTGCGCTACAGGTTTTACAGATTTCCAATCGAGGTAATGCGAATTATTTTTCACCAGGGTAAAACTTATCAATATCAATGTAGCCAGTCCGGCGAATGCAAAACCGGCCGCATTCAATATTTCCCTGTAGGTTTTCAATTTAAAATAACGGCTAAGGCCTATCTCCTGTTCTTTTTTGAAGGGATTTGACAGCAACGAATTATTTCCTTCATCAAGATATATAAACTGACCTTCATCAAATTGGTTTTGTTCTAAAGATGTTTTGATAAATGCTTCATCTTCTTTTTCAATTTTCCTGTGGTGATATGAATCCAGGAGAAACCGGTTCAGTTTCCTATGAATTTCAAAGCCTGGTTTAATTAATGAATCATCATTTATTTTATCTTCAATTAAATTCAACTGGTTACTGAGGGTTTCCCTCGCCAGCGCCTGGGCATCTTTATCAAGATAAGTAAGCATTTGCACCCTCAGGGATTCATTGATAATGCCGTCCTGCATCCAGGAAATTCTTGCAATCTTAAGCAGGTTGGTATAATTAACCAACCTGGAGCCCGTACCATTTTGCTGAAGCCCCTGCTCTATTGCTTTGCCTATAGCTATTGTAAGATCCCAATCTGCGGCGGGGTATATTGCCAGGCTACATACCCATTGCAGTAACGGGCCTTCGCCCAGATAATTTTTAAGCGTTTCAAAATCCTGGAAATTAAGAAAGCGTGAACGATAGCTGTCTTCTATATGTTCTTTTTTCTGCGCCGGAATATCGATCAGCCCGGAAATAATTTTATCTATTACAGGTAATGAAGAAAGATCGGCAGGTAACACTACAAAGTTTGATTCGATCAGCAGTTTTTCTTTTTGATCCCAGTCCTCATTTCCAAAAGGAGTTATAAGAATTTTGACAGGCCAGCTATTTAGTTTTCTTGTTACCCAGTTTTTGACAGTCCCCCTTAATGGATATAAAAAATATTGTGCTTCACCAAAAATAAAAAGCGTAGTGTCAGGATACAAGGCAGCAATTTTCTCTAAAGGGATGCGTTCCTGGTTAAATTTTTCATTACTTAAAAAAAGAGGTTCTTTAAAGTATTCGTACACAACAATATTCACTTCTTCTTTCTGCAGTTTTTCACAGAGGTATTCAAATAACTTCACCAAAAAACTGCCGGCTTTTTCCTTATCGATAAACACCAGGAAGTTAGTAGGTTTAGAAAGTGGTAAAAACTCCAGTTTTGGAATACCCCCGCCAACAACTGTTGAACGAATCGTTTTACGCAGGCTTAATTTGTAAATATCACTCACTTGTCTTTTTCGTAAAATATCTGCAAGCATTCTAATTCCTCCTTCCGTATTTATATTATGCTGCTGATCATTGAATTTTATCTGATACGGCCCTGCCGTACCTGCTTCAATTAATTTCTTTTCAGGAGTATAATTTTTTACTGACAGAATGATCCAGAAAACAAGCAATGAAATAACGGCCGGAAGGAGCAACAGTAATACAACGCTGAAAAGAATATTTTTCCAGTTATAGGTGGATTGAAAGTTCAAATTCATGTCCCCTTTAATCGTTGCATTTAATGCGGGAACGGATTCGGTCTGTGCAAACATCGAGTCGGTACTGCAATGAACAGCCTTACATCCCACCACGAGTTTTATGGTATTATAAGGTTTTGAATAGGAAAATATTGAATTAGTTGAAAGCAACGAATCATCAACATACCATTTATAGGTATATTTCTTTTTGTCTGCCGTATCATTTGTAAACATCGGAGCAAAGAGCTTTTTTTTACTATTGCCGACTTTTAAACCAGTGGCAGTCTTATCATCTGCCTCATCAATGGCCACAGAGGGCGGAAGTTCACAAAGCGCATGGATGGGGTATTCAGCTGAATCAAGAACTATACCCTTTTTATCCTTAAGAAAGGCAGTAACACCTACGAGAGAAGTATCCTTAAAAATTATATTGGCAGATAAGGCATTATAAATAACTGTATCAGGAAATTTCCAGTCCACACTAATATCTTTTTTATTGAGATTACTGTCAACGTCGGCATAGAAAACGACCGTATCGTTTATTATTACCTGTTGGGAGTTTACAATTATATTGATCTTTTTCCCGGGAGGGATTCTTTGGGGAAATATATTATTCCAAAAAAAATAAATTAGTAACAATACAGACAGGATTAGCCCTGCAGGGACAATCGCTTTTCTTAAATATCCCGGAAACTTTATTCTTCCGCCATTTTCTTTTATTATGCCTTCACTGTATTGCGGCCCTTCGGGTGAATCGGCCTGATTTTCATATTCAAGCGCTAACTTTGCATCCAGGGTGTCAAATATTTTATACGCTTTATCCTGGTCTTCCTTATTGCGGCAGAGGAGCGGACTAAGCAAATATTTTAATTCAGAAAGGTTTTGCAGCTTTTCCAGGTCTGTGTTAGCCAGTATTTTTTCTATATCTACGGCAGCAGCCGTTGTTATTAAAATTCCCTCAACTGCAAACATTGTGCTAAGCGAACGAAGAATAAATGTTTTATATAAAAGAAGATTGTTCAAGCTGGTAATTTGTTTTCATATTATTGCTTCAACTTTTGCAGCGCCTGCCTGATCATCTTCAGGTGTATTTTGTTTTTAAATCTTTAAGGTCTTCGTCACTTTTGGCAAGTGCCGGAAGTGACAAGCGAAAAATCTCTCTTTGCCCCGGGCTAAGCTTACTGAAATCCACCCCTTCATTAAAGAAGCCCTTCTTTTCAAGTGTTTTTACCCATTCAAGCAATTCTGCGGTAGCTGGTTGTTTTTCCTTCATCCCCTTTCGTATCTCTTCAAATTTTGTAATTACTTTTTTAAGATTATCAGTTATGCTTTTTGAAATATTTTCAAACTTCACATCATCACCATTATATAATTCCTGTAAATGCGGTTGAATGCGGCTGCTTACTATCTTCAGCAGGTCTTCAGTGCCGGGAAAAGCAATATGGTAGAAAAGGCAACGTCTTAAAAAAGCATCCGGAAGATTTTTTTCAAAGTTGCTGGTCATTATTACTACGATCTGTGCGCCTGTGTCAGGCCTCGGCACATTTTTATTCATAAGTTCGTTTATAGAAAAGGCGGTATTTTCTATTTCGTACAACAAATCATTGGGAAAATCACGTGGAGCTTTATCTATTTCATCAATCAAAACAACAGAACTGCGAGGCTTCCTTTCCATTTCATCAAATTCAGCAAGGTATTTCAGGTCTTTCAGTTTTTCATTGGCAATAATTGCATCCTTTCCCCATGCCTGCAGGATTGCTTTGCCAAGGGCGTTAAGTTTTATGAAGGAATGGGCGGAAAGCGACGGCTCAGCGGTTTCTTGTTTTATAGTGAGCGAGCCGGCGTCCTGCTGCTCCGTATCTTTTATTGTTTGGGTAACACTGGTACTGATTTTTAAACGGTCCTGGTCATCAACATATCGTCTTTGAAAATGGCGTACTGCATCGTAATAATAAAAAAGATCTGTAGAGGCACTGGTGGTTTTGGTATTAAATACAAATGGTTCTTTAATGAAGGCACAAACACCGTCGTTATTGCTGTTAGTGTCTGAAGATAGCAGATCAGCCACTTTATAGGCCAATTGGGTTTTACCAGTTCCAGGTGCGCCGGTAAGTAAGAGTGGCTTACCCAACCAGATAGCCATCTGTACGGCTGCTTCCAGGCCTTTATCGTCCAATACGTAATACTTTGGCGAATTATCTTGTTTTGTACGGATACTTTTCAGATCAAACATATTTTGTTTTTTATAGTTTTATTAATGATACAGGTCCAGCATTTTTTGAAGACCGCCTTCCACGTCTTTGTAATACATATCACCGTGCATGATGTCTTTTAAATAAAGACTGACCAATTCTTCACACCTCATCTCAATATCTTCAATTTCATTTTTATTTAACCAGTCCTTAATATCCTGTTTTTTTATTTTTGAAAATTTTGGGAGGTTGTGTTCCCATTGAATTTTTTTCACTTTTTCATAAAACTGCTCTTCTGTAATATTAATATTTGGCACATAACGAAGAATGCCAAAAAACAATATTCTTTTATCCGTTTTCAGGTCTGTATTGATCACATTATATTTTTGGTAGAAGGTAATAATGAAATCTTTAAGCTTGTCATTTTTCCATAGGGCGCTTTCTATAAACCAGGAGATAGAAAGATAATCGATATTATTTTCCGTCATGTATTGAGTAATCCCTTCCGGAGTAACATCATTGGGTAATTGAAACTTTTTCCATTTGAGTTCATTAAATATGGCGCTTTTGATATAGATCCCGGCTTTTTCAAATTCGGTAGCTGTTTCAGGAATTAATGGTTTTATATTAATGTTCTTCCATTTTTTCTCCCTGTCTTCGTATTCGATTTCCAGTCTTTTTACAAAATAATGAGGCAGGTCAAATTCGTGACCACTCAATACAAAAAACTGAATAGGGTCATTATCGATTGATACGCTGAATTCCAGGTTTATTTCTTCCCGGTTACAGAGAAAGATTTTATCACGTAATATATCTTTTTTCTGAATGGAAGCCTGGATACGCTGCAGGGTGAAATTATCAAGACAATCAAGTATCTTTTGAGGAATTTCCGCCTGTTCATTATAATAAACAGTTTGTATCTGTGATTCCGCTATTTCTTTTTTCCATGCTGTAAGCAAGGGATTTTCATCTGCTGTCGCCGGGCCGCTTTTCAAAAGTATTAGCCGTTCAATTTCCTTTCCGCTATTCTTTTTTTTATTTGACGCATCAAATTCCCAATAAGTAAAAGACCGGCCCGATTCAACATCATTTTTTTTTGCAATAGAACCATACCTGTCTCCAAGTACCAAAACATAGATTTGGCAATTATTAACATCATTGATGCAGGTAGATAATACATCTTTATCAATGGCAAGATAATTCTCCATTGCATTGATATTATAAAGCTTATTCCGTGATTTTATTTCGGTCAGAAACTTATCACGAATGTCTTTAAACTCCATGTAAGGCGAAGACAGATAAACATTTAACTTGTCCATTAAAAGATATTCATTGTATGTATGCCTGATAAAATTAGCACAAAAAAGAACTTTTTCCTGCTTTAGATCGTAGTGCTTTGGTCATTACCGATCTGCGATTGATGTAAATCAAAGCTGCTATGTTTGGTTCAAAAGACTGATTAAGCAGTTGCCTGACGAAGGAATATACACCTGTTTAAACTCTACAATTTTTTCCAGATCAAATATAGTCTTAATTACTTTTTCAATATTATCAGGCTGCTTTCTGAATTCACGCAGGGAACTGCGGTTAATATAAGACAGTCAACGCATTTTATTTCATCCTTTTAAGTTTTCAGAATCGGGTAGTGAAAACTACAAATAATTTCTCAGTTTAAAAAGCGGTTTTATTGATTCGCTCATTCTTTAGATTCGTTTCCCGGCTCCTTTTGCAGTAGAATTGATTTTTCCCTGAAGCCGAACACGAACAGTATTGTAACCACTGCCGCAAACAGAAAGGGAATAGTCCAGAATGTCTGCCATTTTTGAAGTGAACCGCCACTGCTCATAATACTGTTAAATATCGAGCCGGCGGCCAGGGTTCCCAATCCCTGTCCAACGCCATAGGAGATCAGCACAAACAGCCCCTGTGCCTGCGCACGGATTCCAGGGGTGGCTTTTTTGTCTATATAGATCTGTCCGGCCACGTATACAAAATCGTAACAGGCGCCATGCAGAAGAATGCCGGCTATGATCATCCAGCTAATGCCTTCCGGTGCAGCCAGCGCAAACAACGCATATCTTGCTGCCCATGCTACCATACCTGTTATTAATACCCATTTGAGCCCAAAGCGTGAAAAGAACCAGGGCAATAATAACAGGAAAAAGACCTCCGACACCTGGCCAAATGTCATCTTAAATCCCGGATCAGCCACCTTAGCTGTATTCAGGAATACCGGCACATAAGGAAAATAGATGGCGAAGGGGAGGCTGATCAGCAACAGGCTTATGATGAAAATAATAAATGGCCGCGACTTAAGCAGGATAAGGGCATCCGCTCCTATCACATCACGAAAGGAGAATTTTTTGCCTGCTCCCACCGGGGGAACAGTCGGCAGTGTAAAACTGTAAATACCCATTAATATACCTGCAGCACCCGAAATACGCATGGGCATCGCCGTTGCATCGGCATGCAGCAGGCGACTCACTATAATGCCTGCACTGATCCATCCCAATGTTCCGAATAAACGTATCCGGGGGAAATTTTTTTCCCTGTTCTTTAATAAATGAAAGGCCATTGCCGAGGCGAGGTTTACCGTGGGCATATAGCAAAGCATGTGAAGTAATATACAGGTCAGAAAAAGGCCGGAAGCCATAAAAGCCCCTTTCGCAAAGAAGGGTGCGGAGAAAATGAAAATGCCGCTAAGAATGTGCATTACACCCAACACTTTCTGTACCGGAAAAAATCGGTCCGCGATCACCCCAAGAAAAAAAGGGGAAACAATAGCGCCAATTGAACTTGCGAAATAGGCGCGGTAGATCAGGTCTGTCATGCCATTGCTCATCATGTAATTTCCACCAGTGGCATACCATGCGCCCCAGATGAAGAATTGCAAAAACATCATAATACTCAGGCGGCCTTTGATGTATCGGAGCATGGTGAAGGGATGAATAGTGGGCTATGCCAATATAGCCTGCCGCACCAGTTGTTTCATGTATTGAAGAGAGATCCTTGTTGCATGATCCACTTCTTCTATCCCGGCAAGCTGGTGATTCTTAATCACCGGTAAACAATACTCTGAAGTAAGGTAACCCTTATAACCGGCATGGTAAAGCGCTTCTATGAAAGACTGGTAATTTATAAGATTACCGCCTGAAGGGGAAGGATCCTGCACAATTTCGCCATCCATTTTCTGGCTGAAGTTCCATGCTCCATAATGAGTATGCACTATCTGCCCTTTGCAATTTTCTACAGCTTCCCGTACATACTCATCACTCTGCCGCTCATAAAACAGGGGCACATCTATACAAAGTTTCACATTTTGGCGGTCGATTTCCTGCATCATGGTCAGTGTATCTTCATACCCTTTTGTCAGCACCGGCGCATGGTTCTGCAATGCTAATGTAATACCCATACCTGCTGCCATATCAGCCACTTCCCGAATGCCTTCCACACAATGGTTCCATTTGCGTAGACCGTCGGGCCATAAACGTTTGTAATATTCGCCTCTTTCAAATTGCCCATACAACGCGATATCTTCTTCATCATTGATTATACCTGGCCAGGAAGCAAAAACTTTTACCAGTGCAATACCCAGATCATTTGCCATTTCCAGCACATAGCGCATCATGGCAAAATTATTCTCCCGTTCCTCCATATGCTTTCCCGCAAAATTCGACATGCTTTCAACTGCGCACAATACAATCCCTTCATCAGCGGCAAGCTTTTTTATATAGCTACGGTCCGTTTTACTTAAATCCAGTGGGGAAGCAACGGGGCGCTTGGCCTCTATTGCCAGCGCATCAAAACCTAACTCTTTGGCCCGATGGACCTGTTGTTCAAGTGATAAGGCTTGTCCCCTGTAAAACAATCCTCCATATGTTACTGTTAATAAGGCAAATTTCATATAGCTTGATTTTGCTTTTTTGAGGTGTAATATAAATACAGTTCTGTAAATTATGGACTTTGAAATGGTATATTTTCAAGATATCCCTGGTTGTAATTATTTGTTTTTCATAATTCATCGGGTTTGTCCCCTTCACCTACGTTTCATGCAAATACTTACGTACGAAACGGATAGCCATGGAACCTTCTCCTACTGCTGCGGATATGCCTGTCATTGCGCCAAACCGCACATCGCCAGCAGCGAAAATTCCCGGCACACTTGTTTCAGGCATAAATGGCTCTCTTTTTAATTTCCAGAGCGAATTAAATGATTTGTCTTTCAATAAATCGCTTCCACTAAGAATGAATCCTCTTTCATCTTTCAGCACTGTACTGTTCAGCCAGGCTGTACCCGGTTTGGTACCAATATAAATAAACAGTGCTTTTACAGGAACTGTTTTTTCTTCCCCGGTATTTGCGTTTTTGAGTGTAATGTTTTCTAAAATAGATGAACCGGAACAGGCAATCACGTCCGTATTGGCAATGACATGTATGTTGGCAGTGTGGATGATATTTTCTACCAGGTAATTGGCGGCTACTTCTGAAAGTGCATTACGCCTGATGAGGATGTTTACCTCTTTAGCAAATTTACTCATATACATGGCGGCCTGGCAAGCCGAATTTCCTCCGCCCACAATGTAAATGATTTCGTTGCGGCAGGCGTTTGCCTCTATCGATGCAGCGCCATAATAAACTCCGGCACCTGAAAAGGCTTCCAATCCCGAAATTTCGAGCTTTTTATAAGCAACGCCAGTTGCAATAACGATTGCCTTGCTATGTATCTCCGAACCATCCTTCATCTCTGTGATCTTATATCCGTCCTTAACGGTGAAGCTTTTTACTTCCTGGGGGGTAAGAATTTCGGTTCCAAAGCGAAGGGTTTGCGTGATTGCCCTTCTGGACAACTCTGCGCCTGAAAGGCCGTTAGGAAAGCCAAGATAATTTTCAATGCGGGCACTGCTGCTTGCCTGTCCACCGGGGTTGCTCCTTTCTATCAGAAGTGTCTTGAGCCCTTCGCAGGAACCATACACCGAAGCGGCCAGCCCGGCAGGCCCTGCGCCGATGATAAGTACATCGTACATTTCTTTGGTTGCCTTCTGGTGAAGGCCAACCCGTTCAGCAAGGTCAGGCAATGACGGATCAATTATGACAGAGCCGTCTTTAAATATCACCAATGGCAGGTCTGATATTGAAACGTTGGCACTGACCAGGTATTTTTCTGCTTCTGCATCATTCTCAATATCCATCCAGATGTATGGAACAAGATTGCCTGAAAGAAATTCCTTGAGCTCATGCGACTTTGGCGACCATTGAAAACCAATTATACGTGTGGCTTCATGATCAGGTTTGTACAATGCCTGCCATTCGTCCAGGAGATCATTTACAACCGGGAACAGTTTTTCTTCCACTGGATGCCAGGGCTTTAGCAAATAATAATCAAGCCTCACATTATTGATCGCTTTTATGGCAGTTTCAATGTCGGAGTAGGCGGTAAGCAGGATTTTTTTTGCAGCCGGAAAAATCTCATTTGCTTTTTCCAGGAAAGCAATGCCTTCCATTTCCGGCATCCGCTGATCAGAAATAAATAAGGCGACCTCTTCATTCTTCAACTTTAGTTCTTTAATCACTTCAAGCGCTTCAACAGCAGATTCGGTTGCAGCTATTTTGTAATCATCGCGGTATTTATTCCTGATGTCCTGTTGTATTGCCCGCAGCACCTGGGCGTCGTCATCAATGATAATAATGTAAGGAAGCTTCATTGTTGTATCGTTTATAAAATGCTTAATTATTTTGATCCGGGGTTCGGTACAACCGGGATATAAACCGTAAACACGGTTCTTCCGGGTTCAGCGTCAACTCTTATTTCGCCGTCATGACGTTTCACAATCCTGTTTACAATATCAAGTCCGATCCCTGTTCCTTCTCCTACCTTTTTGGTGGTGAAGAACGGATCAAAAATACGTGACATAATGTCTTTTGGAATTCCCACACCATTATCAATAATTGACACCATTACATTTTTACTATCCCGGGAAGTTTCAATAGTAAGCGCCCCGTTCTTTTCAAGGGCGGAGATGGCGTTATCAATAAGATTTGTCCAAACCTGGTTGAGTTCTCCAACATAGGCCGGAACATCGGTCATATCCTGGCAAAACTTTTTGGTAACTTCAATATTTTTTTCACGGAGTTTAAATCCTAAAAGGGTCAGCGTGTTTTCAATATCCTGGTGAATGTTGGTAGGTTGCAGGTCATTCGTCCTGTCCATGTGCACATGACTTTTAATCGATGCTACCAAATTGGAGATGCGGCTGGAAGCATCAGCAAGGTCTTTAATAATTTTCCGGGAGCTTAATAAATTTTCAAGCCATGGAATCACCTTGATAAATGCCGCTGCGCCTAAATCTACGCGGATGTTTTCAAGTTCCCCGGTTGAAAATCCGAATTCTGAAAATGTTTCCGCAGTCTCTCTTTCACCGACTCCGTTTTTTTCCAGCCATTCCTCAATCTCATCCTGGTTTTCCATACGCTGAAGTGTTGTGCGTTTAATGTTTTGTAAGGGTCCGTTTTCTTTTTCCGCCACCAGCATATGGATGTTTTGAATATGTTCCGGTGTTATATTACACTGAAGCAATTTTTTCGTCAGTTCGTAATTGCGGTTCAATCTTTTGCTAAGTTCACTTGAAATCCCGCTGATGGCTGCAGCCGGATTATTCATTTCATGTGCAATACCCGCAGCAAGGCTACCCAGGGCATCCACTTTTTCATGCTGCAACCGGGTGGTGGCAAATGCTTTTGCCCTTTCGGTCATGTAACCGATGAGTCGTTGAATAAAATCAGGATTCAGCAGCTCCAGTTCGGTAAAATGCTTTTTGTTAATACGAAGCAGTTTTACTTCTCCAAATGCATAAGAATAGCCGGGGTAAGTTTTCATTCTTGAGTAAGGCATTAGTCCGCCTACGCCACCTGTAACATTATTATTCTCGAATGTAAAATAATAAACCTGTCGTCCGTTAATATACATGTAAAAAACTACCTTCCCCAAAAGTGAAAACCACATCACTTCAGCCGGTTCACCGTATTTTGCGATGAGGTCCCCATCCGCATATTCACGATATTCCGAATGCTCCAATATCCATTGGAGATGCTCGTCGGCCAGGTCGCTTAACACGACAACATTTTTTAGATCTTCAATCGTTACGGGTTGCATTGCCTGATAAATTTAATTTAAGTATTAAGTCATGATGCCGGAAATAATAATTAATATAAAGGCTTTTCAATGATGATGAACCATCAAAAAGTAATACCAATAACGGTTTTCCGATAGCACAAATATATGCGTATGAGGAGAAATATTAATTCCCGGAAGTTGAAATTATTGTTTTTCTAATTTGTTTTCTGAGTAATTAATTTCTATCACCTAAAGATGTTTATTAAAGAACAAAAGATGTTCTTTAATATGGGTTCTCCAATAATTCCAGTCATGTTCTCCCGGGTATTCATAATAATCATGCAAAATATTATTCGTCAACAGGTCGTTGTGAAGTTTGCGGTTTGCCCCTATCAAAACGTCTTTATCGCCACAATCAAACATAAATGGCGGAAGTGAAGCCTTGTTCAATAAAATAGTCTCCAGTACGCCAGGTTGGGATACTACATTTCCGGCTATTTCCCGGATGTCGCCATTTTCATACCAGATGGCAAGCTGGTCAAACGCTGTTATGGAACTAAGGCCACTAAAGGCTTTAAAAAGACCAGGGTATTTTGCACCCATGCGTAAAGCGCCGTATCCCCCCATACTTAACCCCGTTATAAAAAGAGCTGACCGGGGAGAGGCAATGGTAATTTCCTGTTTTATGGCATCAGTTACATCTTCTACTATCCATTTTTCATAGTCATATCCATCATTATGCGGCAGGAAAGCGCTGCCATCACGATACAAACCGTCACTAGGCATTGCCAGGATCATGGGTGCAATAGTTTTTTCTTTTATTAGCCGCTCTGACAGTTGGTGTACCCCTGCCTTTAATGGCCAACACCAGGCGCTGCCATATACCCCATGCAATAAAATAACGATGGGCACATGCTGCCCTCCGGCAGCAGATGGCACATATACCGTTATATCTCCGCGGCCGGGAAGGTTGTTGGTTCGCACGGTTATATGCCGCAGGTTATCTTTTTCAAATTGCGGATCCGAAATCTCAGTAGTAAAAAAACGCTTGTTCATTTGTTATAAATAAAATGGGTATTCTAATCAAACCAGGAAATGAATCGCTCAGGTTGCGATCCTCAAAAAAAGGTAGTGGCCACTGAATAGTCTTAAAAAATAATCACTCCCTTTGCATTTCGTCCATGATTCATATCATCAAATGCCAGCGCCAGTTCTTCGAGGCGGTATGTACGGGTTACCATCTTATCCAGGATCAAATCTCCCTTATGGTATAATTCCTGAAGTATGCGCATGTCAATTTCAGGACGGCATTTGCCATAAAGGGGGTTGATATAAACTTTGTCCCATTCAAATAAATTCATGTCGATGGTTACTTCAGTTTCACAGCCACTAACCTGAACAGCCATGCCGGCATTGCGCACCATCGCCAACGGTGCCGCCACCAATGATGGTTTGGCGGTACATTCAAATGCATAATCAGCACCACGGCCTGAAGTTAATTCCTTTACCTGTCTGGCTGCCTTTAACAAACATAAATCCTGATCATCTGTTATCAGCCCATGTGTGGCCCCATATTCTTTTGCCATTTGCAAACGGTTTACATTAATATCTATGGCAATTATTTTAGATGCTCCTGAAATTCTTGCTCCCTGGATCACGTTTAAACCTACGCCGCCGGCACCAATTACAACAACCGAGCTGCCTGCTTTTACCTTAGCGACATTAACTACCGAACCATACCCGGTCATTACACCACAACTAATAATTGCAGCGGAAGCAAATGGCATATTGTCCTCCAGTGTTACCAGTGCCGCTTCACGAACTACAGTAAATCCAGACATGGTACCAATGCTGAAAGAACGTTCTATGGTATTGCCTTTGTATTTTGTTCTTTCTAATCCGGCATGACCGCCATTTACCTTATTGCCTGCAATAACGGGCGAATTATTTTCACAAATACTTTGATTTCCTTCCATGCATTGAAAGCAGGTGCCACAAGGTATAGCCCAGTTTAATATGACCTTGTCGCCTGGCCTGAATTTTTTTGCCAGGGGTCCTGAGCGCAATACGATCCCGGCACCCTCATGACCCATTATGATCTCCTTACCCCAGCTTTGAGAATCCCAATCGGTGTGGCAAATCCCGGCCGCTTTCATTTCAATCAGTACCTCATCACCTTCCGGTTCCTGAACATCAATCTCATCAATTACAAAACCACCTTTACCATTGGCGATTGCTGCTTTTACAATCATAAAAAAGATTTGTATTAAAGAAGATATATAAAGGTAAATCAGGAAAGATTATTTATGTGAGAAAGTTGTATAACAATAACAACTGTAAATAAATAAAGAATTTATTCGTTACGATTCCTAATTGGTTCAGCTTTAATAGTGACTGGCAGTATCCGGTCTGAACGCCCCCGTCTGACCTGAAATACCAGGTCCCATGCATTATCCGTCCGGGCGCCCCCCGTCTGACCGGATTCTGCCAGGTTCCATGCATATATATGAATCATGTAAAAGTTTTCCGTCTCATAGAATCACGTTCATGGTTGAGCGCCGGCGGCTTCAGGCGAAGCTTGCGGCTTACCGTAAATAAAGTGCCAGTAAAGTTTTTAGGTATTATCTTTGCTAATTATAAATCAGCAGGAAAAGCATCATCAACTAAGCCATCTTTCATGAATAATGCTTGCAGGTTAATTCTATTTTTTCTTTTTATTTCACAGGTTGCCAGAACGCAGGAAAATGCATCGTCCTGGATAAGGGTGGCTACGCCTGGTTATACGCCTTCCGGAATAAAAGTGGCCGTATGGTGCAGCAAAGAAATAAAAAATATCACCCGATTTGCCCTTGTAGATTCTGCTACAAATAAGACAGTCTTTGAAAATGGACCAGGTAAAGCTTTTGGTTCCTATGGACCTTTTGTCCAAACTTACCGGTTAAACTTTTCAGATTATAAAAAGCCCGGGACTTATTACCTGAAGGCAGGTGATACAAGATCTTCCATCTTTAAAATAAATAAAGATGTTTATAAAGGCGCGGCAGATTTTTGTTTGAGATATATGCGCCAGCAGCGAAGCGGTTTCAATCCGTTTTTAAAAGACAGCTGTCATACGCATGATGGTTATGTTTTGTACGGAGAAGCCGCAGGGATTCCTGACAGCACGCATCTTGACGTTGTGGGAGGATGGCATGATGCAACTGATTATTTGCAGTATTCAACAACATCCGCCAATGCAACCTTTCATTTGCTTGCCGCATACAGGGATTTCCCAAAACTGTTTGCAGATGAAAAGGAAGCGAATGGTTTAAATGGTAAAAATGGAGTTGCGGATGTATTGGATGAAGCGAAATGGGGTTTGGACTGGTTGCTGAAAATGCACCCGGAGGATGACTGGATGTTTAATCAAATCGCAGATGACAGGGATCATATTTCCATGCGCCTTCCCAAACAGGACAGCCAGTATGGACGGGGTTATGAGCGACCTGTATATTTTATAAATGGAAAACCTCAGCAAAGGGGAAAATTCATGAACGCCACCACGGGAACTTCCTCTACTGCGGCAAAATTCAGCAGCGCTTTTTCGCTGGGAGAGCAATTGTATAAAAAAATTGACAGGTCTTACAGCGGGATCCTGGGGAAAAAAGCAATCTCTGCTTATGCCTTCGCGTTAAAGAAACCTGGCGCTACGCAAACTGTTTCCGTTTTATCACCCTATATCTATGCAGAAGATAATTGGGTGGATGATATGGAACTTGCTGCGGCGGAGCAAAAGCGTTTGACGGAAGCAGTAAATTATGCAAGGCTGGAACCGGTTACTCCGTGGCTTGGCGCAGACACTGCAAAACATTATCAATGGTATCCTTTTATCAACCTGGGTCACTATGAATTGGCAAAACAATTAGGCGGCAGCGAAAGAGATGCCATTACCGGTTATTACAAAAAAGGTATTGAACTCGTTTGGAACAAGGCAAAAGAGAATGCTTTTTATCGTGCGATTCCATTTATCTGGTGCAGCAATAATTTAACAACTTCCTTTGCCATTCAATGTTATTGGTACAGGCAGCTGACCGACGATAAACAATTTGATGAATTCGCGCAGGCAAATTTTGACTGGCTCTTTGGTTGCAATCCCTGGGGAACTTCAATGGTATATGGATTTCCGGCATGGGGTGATACGCCCATTGATCCGCATTCTTCACTTACACACATAAAAAATTACCCGTTAGACGGCGGCCTGGTTGACGGCCCTGTGTATACGAATATTTTTAAAAGCCTGCTCGGTTTGGAGTTGCACCAGGCGGATGAATATGAACAATTTCAAAGTGCGTTGGCAGTGTACCATGATGATTATGGCGATTACAGCACCAATGAGCCGACGATGGATGGCACTGCGTCATTGATATACCTGCTGGCAGCAAAGGAGAATGAAGTAATGAAAAAGAAATAATGATTTGGCAACAAAGCGTGTAACAGTCCGAATAAAAAACTAACAGCTAATTATTATGTCCATTCTCGCGTTAGATCTTGGAGGAACAAAACTCGCAAGCGCTGTGCTTTCAGAGGATGGTGTTATTCTTACCGAAGAAAGAACGCCGCTTGGCAAGAGGAAAGGCTGCGAGGTTGGTTTACTGGTTGCTTTGCAGGTGGAAGGACTATTAGCATCACAAAAAGAAAAATCAAATGAAATAAGTTCAATTGGGATTTCGGTACCGGGTATATGCTATCAAAAAAACGGTACTGTATGGGCGCCCAACATTCCCGGCTGGGAAAAATATCCTTTGGCTGAAGAAATAAAACAAGTTGCCGGAGATATTCCGGTAATCATTGACAGCGACAGGGCTTGCAGTATTGTGGGAGAAGTTTGGAAGGGCTCGGCAAAAGGATGCTGTGATGCTATTTTTGTGGCGGTAGGAACCGGTATTGGGGCCGGTATATTGGTGAATGGAAAGGTGTTACGCGGCGCGAATGATATTGCCGGCTCCATTGGATGGATGGCGCTTGAACGACCATTTCAATTGCATTATGTTGAGTGCGGTTGTTTTGAAAGCCGTGCCTCGGGTGATGGAATTGCAAAACTGGCCAGGGAAATTTTAATGCATACAATTGACTACCATGGTTTATTGAAAAATAAATCACCTGACCATATTACTGCTTATGACATTTTCCAGGCTT